>JAGLEA010000250.1 GCA_023145315.1 Psychrilyobacter sp. | reverse complement strand
TGTGTAAAGAAAACGATTCTTTCTAATTTCTTTCTAAGATGCTATAATTAGTTGTAGATTTTTTAATTAAATTTTGTTTTATTCAAAAAATCTTTGAAAAAAGTGTGAAGAAGGAGGAAGGATGAATAAAGACATTTTAAAAAATGAGAAAAACATTTCAGTTGGATATGCAGCATTTGTTGTATCATGTGTATTTGTATTTGTTTTAGGTGGATCGCTAATATTTGGTGGAAATATTGAGACAATGTTTATTTTATCACTGTTATTTACCATACCGCTGGTGATGAAAGTAGGGTATACATATAAAGAGGTTCAAAATTTTGGTTGGAAAATAGTCATGGATTCCTTAGAAGCGAACTTTATAATATTAACGGTAGGGATACTCATAGCATCGTTTATTGCTAGTGGGACTGTTCCTTATATTATTGTATTGGGATTAGGAGTAATCTCACCAAAAATATTTTTAGTTTCAGCACTATTAATATGTACGGTAACTTCCTTAGCAACAGGGACTTCATGGGGGACTATAGGAACGGCAGGAATAGCCATGATGGGTATAGGAGAAGCATTGGGAGTACCGATGGGGATGACGGCAGGAGCAGTGATATCAGGAGCAGCATTTGGAGATAAGATGTCGCCACTATCAGATACTACAAATCTTGCAGCAGCAATATCTGGAACACCTCTAATGACTCATATAAAGCACATGACGGTAACAACTTTACCAGCATATATAATAAGTGGAATAATGTTTTTAATCATGGGTTTTTTTGTAATAGATTTGACTTCTTACGATCCAGCGATATCTTCTGAAACAATAGCAGGATTGAATGGTGCTTTTAAATTAGGGATACTAGAATTAATCCCTATAGTTTTGGTAATAGCTCTCCTAATTAAAAATGTTCCACCGATTACTTCAATATTGGGTGGTGCTGTAGTCGCTATGGCAATGGCTGTTCTCAGACAAGGGTTTGATATTAGTCAAGTTTTGGATTATGCATATAACGGATTTTCTATAGAGACAGGAACGATATATATTGATAAATTGTTAAATCGTGGTGGAATAATGAGTATGATTAGCTCATTTTTGATAGTATTTTCAGCAGCAGCAATTACAGGTATGCTAAGTGAATCAGGAATATTAGGAGCATTAGTAACACCTTTAGCAAAAAAATGTGGTGGCTCTCGTGTAAGAACAGTAGGGACTACACTATCAATTGGTTATTTAACAAATATGATAGGGTCTTCTATGCTATTAGCAATAATAGTTCCTGGAACTTTGATGAAACCTGTATATAAAGAAAATAATTTAGCACCAGAGAATTTATCTCGTGTATTAGAAGATAGTGGAACATTAGGAGCATGGTTAATCCCTTGGAATGCGAATGCTATATTTGGAGCACATACTCTAATGGGAGCAGGGGCATTACCATATGTATTTATACCTTACTGCCTACTTTCTATAATTTCACCATTATTATCATTATTTTATGCAGTTACTGGGATATCAATGAATCCCATGGTTAATAAAAATAATAATTAATTGACAAGAGAATAAGATTATATTATAATCTTATTGTTATGCATCAGTGGCGGAATGGTAGACGCGTAGGGTTGAGGGCTCTATGGGAGTTTTCCTGTGGGGGTTCAAGTCCCCCTTGATGCACCATTAAAAAAATCAACTTCCTTTTTGGAAGTTTTTTGTTTATATAATATTAGAAGAATTAGAGTGGAGGAATAATGGGGAAGACAAAAACAAAAGGGAAAAAAATAAAAGGGAAGAAAAAAAATCCTGGAAGAAAAATAAATAATCACACGATTAAAGGAAATATTAAAAGAAAAAGATTAACTAAAATAGAAGTTTTTGAGTGTTCAAAATTACCAAAGATAGACCTACATTGCCATTTGGATGGTAGCCTAAGACCTCAAAGTGTTCTAGAATTACTAGCTAAAGAGGAGCATATTTTAGACTATCAGAAAGAGTTGGAATTAATAAAAGCGGAACTAGTCGCACCAAAAGACTGTAACTCTTTAAATGAATATCTTGTAAGATTTGAACTGCCAATAAAAGTTATGCAAACAATAGAGAATTTAGAAAGAGTTTCTTTTGAGCTATTTGAAGATGCTGCCAAAGAAAATATTAAGTATTTAGAAGTAAGATTTGCACCTCAGCAACATAAAGAAAGAGGTTTAAAAACATCGGAAATTATATCTGCTGTGATAAAGGGGATGGAAAGAGCAAAGGAGCAATATGAGATTAACGGAAACTATATTTTATCTTGTATGCGTCACTTAAGCTCAGAGTCAGCTATGGAAATAGTAGAAGAAGGAAGAGAGTTTATAGGAAAAGGAGTTGTAGCAGTAGACCTTTGTGGTGGTGAGGAAAATGGATTTGCAGAGAAGTTTATAGAACCTATGAAAAAAGCAAAAGACTACGGATATCATATTACAATACATGCTGGTGAAACTGGTTATGGAAAAAATGTTACTGATGCAATAATTTTACTAGGAGCAGAGAGAATTGGTCACGGTGTATTTATAACTAATGATGAACTAGCGTATGAATTGGTAAAAGAAAAAGGAATTCCTTTAGAAATTTGCCCTACAAGTAATATTCATACAAAAGCAGTTTTTTCATATGAAGAACATCCTTTTTATAAATTTTATGAAGATGGTATTATAGTAACACTTAATACTGATAACAGAACCGTTTCTGATCTAGACATGACAAAGGAATGTTGTGTAATAAGAGATACTTTTGATCTGACTTTTGAGGAATATAAAAGAATATATATAAGTAGTGTAGATGCAGCATTTATATCAGAAGAAGAAAAAGAAGGATTGAAAAAATATATCTAATTTTAGAATAGTGTCGCCGCGACACTATTTGTTTTAAATAAATATTAGAGGGAAAAGGTGAGAATATGGAAATAGTTAAGGTGATTTGTGGAATTATTAAAAACAATAATTATATAGTTATAGAAGATAATAGATGTATGATTATAGATCTAAGTGAATTTAAAGCTATAGATGACTTTATAACCAAAAATAATCTAGAAGTAGAAGGTGTTCTCCTAACCCACACACATTGGGATCATTTGTTAGGAGTGGAAGAGTTCGTTAAAAAATATAAAGTTCCTGTATATATAAGTTCAAATAGGCCAAATTATATACATGATGCAGGATTTGATTATACGATAGAAAAATATGGATTTAAAACAAAATTTGATCAGAGCAAAATAGATATTAAATACTTAGATTGTGGAAAACAAAATATAGGAATATTTGAGTTTGAAGTAATAGATGTTCCGGGGCATACAACATGTTCTATAGTATATTACTTTAATAAAGAAAATTTAATGTTTACAGGTGACTTTTTATTTAAAGGAACCATAGGTATAACAAACACCCAATTGAGTAATAAAAATCAGATGATTGAGAGTTTAGAAAAAATAAAAAAATATCAAGATAATATATCTGTCTATCCTGGACACGGTGAAAATACAACTTTAGAATATGAAAAAATGCACAATAGTTATTTAAATAGAAAAATGAGGATAAAAAAATAGAGCTGGAGGAGAAAATGAATATAGAGGAAAAAGAAAAGTTAGAAAGAAGAGTTGTGGCTATGAGTGAAAAAATGACTGAATTAGGATTCGATTTAGAAGAAGATATGAGGGAATTAGTAGAGATGAGAAGCGATATTGGTGAATTAATATTGAATACTAAATTAAAAAAAATAAGTTATTTTGTCGAAAAAGAAGATAAGGGAGTAGGGTTCTATTTAGGAGATTTACAAATCACATTTTTTGTTGAAATCGGTGAAGATGAAGATGGACCTTACTATGAAGCTACTGCAGAAATAATAGAAAGTTAAAAGAAGAGGTGGATAATTATGGATACGAATCCAAAGGAAATATTGATAACAGATGGAAATGGGAATATAAAAAGTCGACAAGAATATAAGTATAATAAATATGGTGACCCATTATTATTCATTAAAAAAGATAAAGAAGATAAGATAGTGACACACTGGGTATATATATATGAATACGATGATCAGGGGCGAAAAACAATGATGGAAATTTCTGATTTAGGAGTAGGAAGAAAAACTAAGATGGAATATAAATATTAAAATTAATTAAAAATATATGATACAATAAAGAAAATAATTTTGATGATAGGAGTATATGTATGTATTTATTATATGGAATAATATGTGGATTGGTGTTATCACTCCCATTTGGACCACTCGCAATATATTGTATGGAAAAAACTTTATCAGAGGGAAGATATAAAGGTTTTGTATCTGCCTTAGGAATGATAACAGTGGATATTTTTTATGGGATGGTAGCTTTATTTGGATTTAGGTATGTAGAAAAGTTTTTAGAAAGCTATCAAATAGAGATTAAAATAATATCTGGATTCCTTATATTGGGATTGGGATATAAGATTTTTAGAACTAGTAAAAAAATAAAAAATATAATAGAAGATGACAGTTTTGGATATATTAAATCATATATAACTACTATTCTAGTGGCTTTTGCAAATCCATTATCAATTTTTACATTTATAGGATTATTCGCATTATTAGGAGTATCTACAAATCTTCATGAAATACATTATATAAGTATGAAATTGGCTTTAGGAATTTTGATCGGTGGTGGATTACAGTGGTTTGGAATAACTAGTGGTTTATCATATTTTAGAAAAAACATAACTTTACAAACACTGGAAACATTAAGACACTATGCCAGTATTTTAATAATGGTAGGTGGAATAGCAATTACACTTTCTGTGTTTGTTTAATAAATAGAGATATAGCTTTTTACTATAGTCTTAAAAGGAGTGGAAAGATGTTAGAAAAATTAGAATCATATTTAAAATATGATAAAAAGAATAGCAAGACGACAATAGCAATAGCTATGAGTGGTGGAGTGGATTCATCTGTAGTAGCATATTTATTGAAAAAACAAGGTTATAATGTTTTTGGTATAACAATGGAAGTTTGGACAAGTGGATCTAGTTGTAGTCCAAAAGTTGATTTAGCAGATGCAAAAAAAGTATGTGATGATCTAGGAATAGAGCATCATTTAGTTTCATTTGAAAATGATTTTAAAGAGATAGTTGTAAATAGTTTTGTTAATGATTATATGGAAGGAAGAACTCCTAATCCGTGTATGGTTTGTAATAG
Source organism: Psychrilyobacter sp. (assembly GCA_023145315.1). Classification (GTDB taxonomy): domain Bacteria; phylum Fusobacteriota; class Fusobacteriia; order Fusobacteriales; family Fusobacteriaceae; genus Psychrilyobacter. The sequence continues at coordinate 2,093 of JAGLEA010000250.1, read as the reverse complement.
AAATATTAAATTTGGAAAATTAGTAGAATATGCTTCATCACTAGGTGCTGACTTCATGGCAACTGGTCACTATGCAAAAATTGAAGATGGAATGCTAAAAATAGGTGATGATGAAAAAAAAGATCAAGTTTATTTTTTATCTCAAATGAAAAAAGAAAACATTTTAAAACTAATGTTTCCTATAGGTGATTTAGAAAAACCAGAAGTTCGTGAATTGGCAGAACTCCTAAAAATAAGAGTTTATGCAAAAAAAGATAGTCAAGAGATCTGTTTTGTGGAAGATGGTAAATTAGGAGAATTCTTAAATGAACTAACAAGAAATAAAGCAACTCAAGAGGGAAATATAATAACTATAACAGGTGAAATTATAGGAAAACATCGAGGTGTTAGTTTTTATACTATAGGGCAAAGAAAGGGATTAGGAATTAGTTTTCCAACGCCACTTTATGTGATAAAAATAGATGGAAAGAAAAATGAGTTAGTAGTAGGAGATAATGACGAACTATTCAGTTCATATCTAGTAGCAAATAAAATTAACTTAACTGGCTGTGAAGGTATCAAAGAATTAGAAAATATGGAATTAAGAGCTAAAACAAGATCGAGAGATAAATTTCATAAGTGTGTGATCAAAGTATTAGAATCTGATAAAATCAAAGTAGATTTTGTAGATGAAAAAGTAAGGGCGATTACTCCTGGTCAGGGTGTAGTCTTATATGATAAGACTGGAAAAGTCATAGCAAGTGGGTTTATTTTAAAGTAAAATAAAATTGAAAAAGTTCCTCCTACATGGTATATTTATATATAGATAAATATTATTGCAGTTTATAGGTATGTGGAGGTAGGGATGATTTCATGGATTAAAAGGATTTTTAAAATAAAAATAAAGATCAAGAGAATATAGCTGTAGTGTTAATACGATATATAATTTAGAGAGTAGAAGTTAATTCTACTCTTTTTTTTAAAACATTTTTAGAAATTTTTTAGGAGGTTAGAGAATGTGGTTTGAAAACTTAGTAGGGTTTCAAGAGAAGAGTCCAGAACAAGTTAGAGAAAACATTGAAATAGTTCATGATAGATTAATATCCAAAATTAATAAAAGAGAGTTTATGTTTGGACAACTAGAGATGCCAACTCTTGAAGAATTGAGAGATAAAGGAAATCTTTTAGAAGATGGCCAGACTCAAATTAAAATTTCAGAAGTTGTTGGTAACATTCAAAGTTTACATACTGAAACTTCTAACAATAGATCATTGATTCAAGTAGCATCTCAATTTAATCTTTTAGAGATGGTTAGTCCAAATAAAGTACCTGAAGAAGGAATAGGAATATATGAATTTGATAGAACACAAGGTCCAGCCTGTGCTATTGCTTGTGGTGCAGGGACTATTTATCGTAATTATTTTGTAGATACAAATGGAAAATTAGGGCAAACATCAAGAAATCAAATTGATTGTTTAGAAGGTATAGGTTTAGAACTTGAAAATGATAAATATAATCATTGGAAGATGAAAAATGGTTATGCCCTTGCCACAAAAGAAGGATTAGAAAGTATTAATAATAGATTGAAACAATTATCAAAAAGTGAATATGAGTATCTAAAAGGAAAACTTAAAATAGGTATTCAATGGGATTCAGAAGTGACAATAAGTGACAATAATAATCTGATAACTCAAGTTTACTGTTCTGCACTACCTATTGCATATTCCATGGAAAAAGAGGAACTATGGAGTGAGTTTGCAAAATTGATTCTTGAGGCTACATATGAATCTACATTTTATGCAGCACTAAAAAATTATGAGAAGACAAAAAATAATAAAGTCTTTCTCACTTTAATTGGTGGTGGTGCTTTTGGAAATAAAGAAAAGTGGATTTTGAATGCAATTAAAAAATCAATAATAAAGTTTAAAAATAGTCCTCTAGATATAAAAATAGTTAGTTATGGAGCTTCTAATAAAGGGGTAAAGGAATTTATTAAATCAATAAATAATCTATTAATCTTGTAGGTATAATAATAAATTATTTAAACCTAAATTGCAATATCAAGCCGAACACTTTTTTTAAAATAAATGTTAGCTAGCTAGCCTATAGTTTTA
>JAGLEA010000025.1 GCA_023145315.1 Psychrilyobacter sp. | reverse complement strand
AATTAGAAATGAAATTTATAGGAAACCCAGAAAGGGAGAAGGAGTTAATGAAACTATGGTAGTATTAGGAATAGATGCTTCTACAAAAACAGGTAGTGTAGCATTATATGATAGTGAGATAGGAATATTAGCAGAGGTGAATGCAAATATTAGGTTAAATCATTCTGATTCTTTGATGTCTATAGTGGATATGGTATTTAAATTAGCGAAAATAACACCTAAAGATATAGATAGAGTAGGAGTAAGTATAGGGCCTGGATCATTTACAGGAATCAGAGTAGGAGTAGGAACAGCAAAGGGCCTAGCATATAGTCTAGGATGTGATCTTGTAGGAGTCAATGAATTAGATGTGTTAGCACATACGGTATCTCAGACTCCTAATAAAATTATATCTCTAATTGATGCTAGAAAGGGGAGAACTTACTATTCTGTATATGAGTATAGAGAAGATAAGATAGAGAGAATATCAGAGTATGGAGCTGAGGAGCTAAAGTTAATTTTAGAATCATATAAAGATGAAAAAGTAATATTTACAGGTGATGGTGCTATTAATTATAAAGATATAATAGATGAAGTGATGGGGAAAAATGCAGTATATAATTTAAAATCAAATTCAATGGTAAGAGCTGGGATATTAGGAGAGATGGCTTCGATTATGGAAGCAGATGATTTATTTACTTTAGAACCATACTACATCTCAAAAACTCAAGCAGAAAGGGAAAAGGAAGCAAGAGAGAAAAGGATGAAAGATAAAGAATAACTCTAAAAGAAGATGAAAAATATAATAAATGAGGAGAGTAAAATTATGAAATATATTTTTGGAATAGATATTGGCGGGACAAATATAAAATTTGGACTAATAAATACAGATGGTAAGATACTATTAAATGACTCAATAAAGACAAAATCAGAACTAGGGTCAGATAAGACATTTGACAGAATTGCTGAAGAGATAGAGAAATTAAGAGTAGAAAAGAATATAGAAAAATCAGATATATTAGGAGTGGGGATGGGTATTCCTGGGCCTGTATTAAATCAAGAAACAGTAGTATTCTTTGCTAACTTCCCGTGGGAAGAAAACCTAAATGTCTCTAAATTATTAGGAGAAAAAACAGGATATAAAGTAAAAGTTGATAATGATGTAAATGTAATTACCGCTGGAGAAGTATGGCAAGGTGCAGCAAAGGGACATACTGAAGTATTAGGAGTAGCTCTAGGAACTGGAATAGGAGGAGGAGTTATATCTAATGGTAAATTAATAGCTGGAATAGGTGGAGCAGGTGGAGAAATTGGTCATATGACAATAGTTCCAAATGGTAAACTATGTGGTTGTGGGAAAAAAGGGTGTTTCGAAGCTTATGTATCTGCAACAGGAATAGAAAGAGAAACAGAGTCAAGACTTTCAATAAATAAAAAAAATAAAGTTTGGGATATAGTGGTGAAAAAAGAAATACAAAAAGTAGAAGCAAAAGATGTTTTTGATGCTGCTAAATTAGGTGATAAATTTGCTCTTGATATTATAGATTATACAACAGATCATATAGCTCACGGATTATCAATAGTACTGCATATAACTAATCCAAAAGTTGTAGTCATTGGTGGTGGAGTAGCCTTAGCAGGTGATATATTATTTGATAGAATAAGAGAAAAGATAAAAGCATATAGCTTACCTGTATGTGTAGAGGAATTAAAAATATTACCTGCAAAACTAGGTAATGAAGCGGGAATTGTAGGAGCGGCAGCTTTAATTTTAAATTAAGAAAAAAGAGATGGTATAATCCATCTCTTTTTTGATATAATATATTTATCTAATATAAAAAGAGGTGAACAATGGAAAATTTTAACAAAAAAATAGATAGAAAAATGAATGATTCAAGAAAATGGAATGGAATGAAACAGTATTGTGACACTAACGATCTTCTACCTATGTGGGTAGCAGATATGGATTTAGAAGTTCCAGAATTTGCTATAGAAGCACTAAAGAAAAAAGCAGATGAAAAAATATTTGGATATACTATGGAAAAAGATGAATATTTCTATAGTTTGATAAATTGGGTAAAAAGAAGAAGAGGAATCGAGCTAGATAGAAATAAAATAGCGCACTCTCCTACTGTTATCACGAGTTTAAATTTAATTATAAAGATGTTAACAAAAGTAGGAGATGGAATACTGATCCAAACTCCTAGCTATCCGCAATTTATAAAACAAATAGAGAAAAATGGACGAAAGACACTAATAAATGAATTAAGTGAGGTAAATGGTGAATATAGTTTTAATTTAGAAGATTTTGAAGAGAAACTAAAGGAATCAAAATTATTTATTCTATGTAACCCTCATAATCCAAGTGGAAGAGTGTGGACAAGAGAAGAATTAACTACGATAGCTGATCTATGTGTAAAATATAAAGTAAAAGTTATTTCTGATGAAATCCATAGTGATCTAATATTAGATGGAAATCATATAGGAATGGCGAGTTTGAATAAAGAAATAGAGAAAATTACTTATACTTGCCTGTCAGCAACAAAAACATTTAATATTGCAGGTGTCCAAAGTTCATTCGCTGTATTCCCGAGTGTAGAAGAAAAGTTAGAATTTGTAGAAGAACTAGGGTTAATAGGAATGCATGAGCCAAATAGTTTTTGTATGAACATGGTTATATCGCTATATAATAATGGTGATGAATGGTTAGAAGAACTACTGGATCATATTCGTGGGAATATAGATTATGCAGTGGAATATATAAGAAAAAATATACCAAAGCTAAAAGTATCGAAACCAGAAGCAACTTATTTATTATGGATTGATTTTAGAAGTTTAGAATTAAGTGGTGAAGAGATAAAAGAGATTATGTTAACAAAAGGTAGGGTGGCTCTAACTATGGGGAGTGCATTTAAGATGGAAAAATACGCTAGGATGAATGTAGCTTGTCCTAGGTACATGTTAGAAGATGGATTAACTAGATTGAAAAAAGCTTTTAGATAATTTTGAATTGTTAGTATCAAAATAAAGAAAAAAGGAGTATTTATAGATGTTTAAAAAAATATTTGGATTTGGAAAAAAAAATAAAGAAGAGTTAGAAAGAAAGGAAT
>JAGLEA010000249.1 GCA_023145315.1 Psychrilyobacter sp. | reverse complement strand
TTTTCTTTTAAAAATTATAGTATCCTCTTCACTTTCGTTTTTTTTAGAAGTGAGATGTATCTACTATTAGTTATTCTCTGCTATTTTCTTCACTACATTACTCGTTGATTTACCATCTACTAAAGAAAGTATCCTTACTTCTCCACCATAACTTTCTACTACTTTTGTTTCAGGAAGATCCTCTTTCTTGTAATCTCCTCCCTTTACATGGATAGATGGTTTGAGAGCTCCTATTATTTCTACTGGGGTATCTTCAGGAAATATTACAGCATAATCTACAGCTTTTAATCCACACAATAATTCTGCTCTATCCTCTTCACTATTTATAGGTCGTGTTGGACCCTTTAGTCGACTTACTGAATCGTTGGAATTAACTCCTACTACTAGTATATCTCCACATTCTTTTGCTTCATTTAGATATCTTAAGTGCCCAACATGTAATATATCAAAACATCCATTTGTGAAAATCACTTTTTTCCCTTGCTCTTTTAATTTCTCTATTAATTTACATGCGTCTTCTCTACTTAAAACTCCCATATTTTACTCCTTTTTTTATTTATTTTATAAAAATTTTCTAATGTCTTAATTCGTCTAGCTCAAAAATCAACTTATCATATCCCGACTGTATTCTTTTTAATTTTTCTTTATAGTCTTCTGTTTTTTCCTCGACTTTAGTTTTTAATCTCCCATCAATATCTTCTAATTTTTCTTTTAACTCTTTAATTTCCAAGTTTCTTTCCTTTAGTTTTTGCTTTAATATTCTATTTTCCTCTTCTAGCTTTCCTTCTAATTCATTAAATTTTACTTTTTCATGACCTAGTTCATCTAGTCGTTTCCTTAATTTTTCTACCTTTCCTAATAATGCTATTTTTTCTCTTCTATACCTACTTTTTAGTACAAAGAACATAGTTTTATCTCCTATTTATATTTTCTTTTTCTTATTATACCATCTATATAAAAAAATCGTCATACAAATGACGACTTTTTATTTAGAATTTAATTAAATCTTTGAATTTATAAATTTTCCACTTTTCCCACCTGTTTTTTCCTTTAGATATATTCTATTTATTATCATCTCTTTGTCAATCGCTTTACACATATCATATATAGTTAAAAGGGCCGTCGACACCATTTGCAGTGCTTCCATCTCTACTCCTGTCTGACCAGTTGTTTTTACAGTAGCAGTGGTGTAGATAATTAGATTCTTTTCATCTATTTGAAATTCTATGTCAGCACCTGTTAGTAGTAGTGGATGACACATAGGTATTAATTCGTGAGTTTTTTTTGAAGCCATAATAGCTGCCACTCGTGCTACTCCTAATACATCACCTTTTTTTACTTCCCCATTAGAAATTAGATCCATAGTTTTTAAATTAACCTCTATACTTCCACACGCTATGGCTACTCTTGTTGTATTTTCCTTTTCACTAACATCTACCATTATTGCTTTTCCGTCTTTAAAATGACTGAATCCCATTACTTCCTCCCAATCTTACATTTTAATCAAAATTATTATTTGTTTCTATGTATATACTATACATTCATCTTTTAGTATTCTTCCGATTATTTTTATATTATGTTTTTTAGCAAGTTCTATAGCTAAGTTACTAGTTACTTTCAGAGTTCCTACACATGGTATTCCCCCTCCTAACACCTTTAACATCATATCATAAGATACTCTTCCTGTTATCAATAAAGTTGTTGTAGATAGATCAATTCCACCTATCAATGCACTGCCTATTACTTTATCCACAGCATTATGTCTTCCAATATCCTCCATAATAATCAAGTTTCCTTGACCATCCAATATTCCAGCAATATGAGTTCCACCTTTTGTATTTTGTAACTCTGCTTCATCGAGCATTTGAATAAACCTTTTTTTTATTTTATTATGAGTTTCTTTATTTATGAGCTCTTGCTTTTTTATTTTTCTAACAAACACATGTTCTCGAAAATATTCAGTCATTCCATTTGTAGCTAATACGAGGTTTTTCTTTTTTACTTCTCTTGATCCGATCTTTAAAGACAACTTGATTTTTTTTTTCTTTAGACAATATCTTTATTTTTTCTATATCTTCTATCGAGTTGATTATTCCCTTTGAATATAAAAAACCTATTGCCAGTTCTTTTAATCCTTGGGGGCTACATATAAAAGTAAGTATTTTTTTTTCATCAACAATTAACTCTATCATCTCTTCTATAAAAACATTTGTCCTTTTAGATTTTTTTATAGAGCTATCTATGCACATATAGTCCCTCCTATATCACTTAGGTTTTTTGGTGTATTAATATTCCTAAATCCAGCAATAATTTTTTTTGAATTACCAAATTTATCCAAATCTATCCAATTGATATCAAGGTTATCAAATATAGAACCTATTCTATATTTTTTATTTTTTATATTTTTCCTTATATTTTCTAATAAACTTTTACTATAAAGACTGCAAAGAGGCTCCCTTCTATTAATTCCATTTTCTATATATTTTGGAACTACTGCAAAAAACGAGTTACTATAACTTCCTAAATAATCTATTAATCCATCATGTAAAAATGGTGTATCACAAGAAATTACTAGATTCTTTTCGCTAGTTGAACTAATTAATCCAGTATAGATCCCCCCTATAGGCCCAATCTCTTTTACGATATCTTCTACAACTCTTATATTTCCCCCAATATATCCATCATACTCTGCAATATTATTAGATACTATTATAATCTCATTGAAGTTTTTTACTTTTTCTAAAATATGAAAGATAAAAGATTTACCATCAAATTCTAAGAAAGCCTTATCGACATAACCCATTCGACTTCCCTTACCACCAGCTAATATAATGACAGTTTTATCGTACTTTTTATTTTTAGTCATTTTTCTTACTTCTATCTGTATAAGTTGTATGTAGGAGTTTGTGACTCTTATGTCCACATGGATCAATTAGAAAGTTTTCATATAGTTTTTTTACTTCTGGGTTATCATGTGATCTTCTAAGAGTACTTGTTTTATCAAAATTATGCATTCCTTCCATCCTTTTTTTTCTAATTTCCATATTATCTGGTATAGGAGCTCCTCCTCCACTAATACATCCACCATGACATGCCATCACTTCTATGAAATCATAGTATAATTCGCCTTTTTTTATTGCTTCTAAAACAGGTTTTACTGATCCTATCCCATTTATTACACCTAATCTTAGTTTGTGTTCTCCGATTTTAACT
>JAGLEA010000248.1 GCA_023145315.1 Psychrilyobacter sp. | reverse complement strand
GAATGGAATGAAAATGGATTAGCAGGAGCTTCAAGATTCTTAAATAGAGTTTGGAGAATGGTAATGGAGAATAAAGAATATATTGAATTGGGAACTATTGATTTAGAAAAAGCCTCTAAAGTTGATAAAAATATAGTTATGAAATTACATCAAACTATAAAAAAAGTGACTAACTCTATTGAAGATAATTATCACTTTAATACATCTATCGCAGCAAATATGGAATTAATAAATGAGTTGCAAGATTTCAAAACTAATATTTTAGAAAAAGGTGAACTATCAACAGAATCTAAAAAAGTTTTTGGCGAAACTATTAAAACTATGATAGTGATGTTGTCGCCGTTTGTACCTCACATTACAGCAGAATTATGGGCAGAGTTAGGAGAAAAAGGACATATCTCTGAAATAGAGTGGCCATCTCACGTAGAAGAATTAACTATATCTGATGATGTTCAAATAGGGGTGCAAGTAAATGGTAAATTAAGAGCAACTCTAGATGTTTCTCGAACCATTACGAAAGAAGAATTAGAAGCACTAGCATTGGAAGCTCCTAATGTACTTAAGTTTATAGAAGGAAAAAATATAGTTAAAAAAATTGTTGTCCCAGGAAGAATAGTAAATATTGTAGTGAAATAATTTTAAGAAAAAGAGGAGTGTGTTATGAAAAAGATAATATTAGTAGCGTTTATGGTAATGTCATTTAATGCAATGGCTATTGATCTATGGGTAAAAGGTGGACTTAATCAAGGACTAGGAGATGAAAAACCTACAGAAACAGGTTATGTGGCAGGATTAGAAGTTAGTCAAGGTATCTTAGGATTTGTTGATCTAGGAGTAGGGGCAGGATATAACGGAAATTTAAAATTTGATCAACCTGAAAAAAATGGAAAAGGAACAAACATTCAATATGATCTAGTTCCGGTATATGGGTTTGCAAAATTTAATATATTTCCTGTAGCAATAAAACCATATATTGTTGCTAGGTTAGGGAAAGCTTTTGTTGTAAATGATAAAACAGATTACTTATCAGGGAACTCTGAAGCTGAAGCAGGAGTATATGGAGCACTAGGCTTAGGAGCAGAATTTTTTAGTTCATTACAGGCGGAAGTAGTGGGATCGGTAACAAAAATGGAAAACAATCCTACGGGAGAAGACTATGTGAATATGGTTTCGTTAACAATAGGATATAACTTTTTCTAAAATCATATAATTTTAGGATATAAAGACAATTAATTTTATAACTATCTAAAAGAACTTCTAAATTTTATTTAGAAGTTTTCTTTGTAATTGGTGAAATAGAAAACATTGTGTAGAAAAAAAAGTAATTTCGGTAGCAAAAGTATTAAAAAAAGATAAAATAATTGACTTTTTATATTAAGTGTGATATCATTATCTATGTTTGTGAGCGAATTTTAGGCTCATGCACCACAATGTAAGTTGTGGGAGGATAACAATTCCGATATGATGAGTGGAGGTGTAAGGAAATGAGAGTAAACATTTTAATGGAATGTACAGAGTGTAAGAGAAGAAACTACAGTACTTCTAAAAATAAAAAGAACACTGATGGTAGAATCGAATTAAAAAAATTCTGCAAGTGGGACAAAAAAGTAACTGTACATAAAGAAACTAAAAAGTAATTTTTAGAGCAACTGGTTAACAACATGCAGTTCAGTGGCTCAATTGGTAGAGTAACGGTCTCCAAAACCGTGGGTTTAGGGTTCGAGTCCCTACTGGACTGCCATTTTATACTTAAGGTGGAAAAATATGAGCAATTTATTACAAGACATCAAAATTGAATATAAAAAGGTTGTATGGCCTAGCAAAGATGAAACTGTTAAGGCAACACTACTTGTTGCAGCTATGAGTGTCGCAGTTAGCATATATGTTGGCGTTTTTGACGTGGTAGCTTCAAGAATACTTAAGATGATGGGTACCTTTTTTGGAGGGTAATTTATGGAAAGAACAATAGAAAAAAAATGGTATATGATTCATACATATTCTAGTTATGAGAAAAAAGTAAAGGCTGACTTAGAGAAAAGAATACAAACTCTAGAACTAACTGAAAAAGTTTTTAGAATAGTTGTTCCTGAAGAAGAGATAAAAGAAGTTAAAAACGGGAAAGAAAAAATCGTTTTTAGAAAATTATTTCCAGGGTACGTTATGATAGAAATGGAAGCTGTTAGAGAAGAAAGCAATGAAGGTATCTGGTACAGTGTTGATTCTGATGCATGGTATGTAATTAGAAACACCAATGGTGTAACAGGATTTGTTGGGATTGGATCTGATCCTATGCCTATGGAAGATGAAGAAGTTTCGACTATCTTGAGATTCTTAGGAGAGGAAGGGGAAGAGAAAGCAGAACCTAAAGAAGAAATCGTAATTGGTTTCGAATTAGGAGACGTAGTAGAATTACTAGAAGGCGGTTTTGCTGGAAGTGCTGGAGAAGTTAATAGTATTGACATCGAGCATGGTAAAGTAAAAGTAATGATAGATATGTTTGGTAGAATGACCCCTGTAGAGGTTAAAGTAAATGAAGTTAAGAAAGTTTTAGCTGACTAGATTAATCTTTTCAAGAAGTGGGAGAGTAAATCATTAAAACCACAAAGAAATTATGGAGGTAGCAAAAATGGCAAAAGACGTAATAGGATTAATTAAATTGCAATTACAAGCAGGAAAAGCAAACCCTGCACCACCAGTTGGACCAGCATTAGGACAACACGGTGTTAATATCATGGAATTCTGTAAAGCATTCAACTCAAAAACTAATGACAAGATGGGATTCATAATACCGGTAGAGATCAAAGTTTATTCTGATAGATCTTTCACATTCGTATTAAAAACTCCACCTGCATCAGATTTATTAAAGAAAGCTGCTGGAATTAAATCAGCTGCTGGAAACTCTTTAACAGAAGTTGCTGGAACAGTTACTGAAGCACAAATCAAAGAAATCGCAGAAACTAAGATGGAAGACTTAAACGCTGGATCAATTGAAGCAGCTATGAGCATCATCAAAGGATCAGCTAGATCTATGGGAATCAAAGTAGAAGGTTAATTTAAAATAAATTTCAAAATATCACATTGTTGATAATTAAGTGGTAGGACGCAAGTTCGCTTAAGCCACATAAAGGAGGAAAAGTAATAATGGCAAACAAAAAAGCTAAAAAATACGTAGAAGCTGCTAAATTAGTAGAAACTGGTAAATTATATGAAGTAAAAGATGCATTAGTATTAGTTGCTAAAACTAAAACTGCAAACTTTTCAGAAACTGTTGAAGTTGCATTAAGATTAGGAGTAGATCCTAGACATGCAGATCAACAAGTAAGAGGAACTGTAGTATTACCTCATGGTTCAGGTAAAACAACTAAAGTATTAGTAATCACTCAAGGTGAAAACGTACAAAAAGCATTAGATGCAGGTGCAGATTATGCAGGTGCAGAAGAATATATAGAGCAAATCCAAAAAGGTTGGTTTGATTTTGATGTAGTTATCGCTACACCAGACATGATGCCTAAATTAGGAAGATTAGGAAGAACTTTAGGAACAAAAGGTTTAATGCCTAATCCTAAATCTGGAACTGTTACTACTAACATAGAGCAAGCAGTTACTGAATTCAAAAAAGGAAAATTAGCTTTCAGAGTAGACAAGTTAGGATCTATTCATGTTGGAATCGGAAAAGTAGATTTCACAGCTGAGCAAATCGAAGATAACTTCAGAGCATTTATGGCAGAAATCAACAGATTAAAGCCATCTGCAGCAAAAGGTATATACCTTAGAACTGTAGCTTTATCTTTAACAATGGGACCTGGGGTTAAAATTGATCCTATCCTTGTTTCTAAGTATTTAGAAGCATAATTAATTAAAGTTTAACTTTTTTAAACTATAGATTTAAACTAAAGACAGTAGGTGACGCAAGTCGTAAGTCCTACCGAGGTTTATTGGTTTTGTATACAAAGCTTAATAACCTCACCTATCAGAAATGATCTCTGTCTTTAACTAATATTTTAGCAGAGATTATTTTAATTTAAA
>JAGLEA010000247.1 GCA_023145315.1 Psychrilyobacter sp. | reverse complement strand
CTCCTCATTTATGATATAATTAAAAGCTATAAGTTTTAAATTATTAGAGTAAATTTATATATTGATTTTAAAAGATAAAAAAGGAGTTCAATTATGAAGATAAGTAAAGAAGAAGCTTTAGAATGGTTTGAATATCTAGCTGATATTCCTGTAGATGCAGTAGAAATCTTTGACGAATATGAAGATATAATCAGATCAACTAAAAGACAAATAGAACGGTCATATATGGCTGAAATAAAAGTAATCCAAGATAACATCGAAGGTCTAAAAAACATGAAGGGAAGAACTCACTATGTTGGAAAAGAAGAAAAATTTCCTCCAGGGTGTATCTCATGTCTATTTGGAACAGGATTAGGAGGGATTAGGAAGACTCATACATGTAACCTTAGTTGTGAGTTTTGTTATTACCATGATTCATTAGATTCTGTAGACCCCATCCCTCAAGATATGTGGGATATTGGAGAGGAATTATACGAACCTGAAGACATAGATCTTCTACTTTCTATCCAAAAAACACCATCTGGAATTGCATATGTATATTTAGAGCCATTTATGGAAATAGAAAAATACTATGATGTAGTAAAGAAATTCTCTGATGCAGGTGTCCATCAACATATGTATACCAACGGTACTCTTTGTACAGAGAAAAATTTAAAAGATCTAGCAGATGCTGGGCTTGATGAGATTCGATTTAATTTAAATGCTAGTGACACAAGTGACCAAGTTATAGAAGCTATGAGAATAGCTCGTAAATATTTCAAGTGGGTAGGAATAGAAACTCCTATGACTCCTAAATTTTATGAAGATTTTATGGCTAAAAAGGAAGAAATATTAGCTATTGGATTAGACTTTATGAATTGTGCAGAGTTACACTTAGGTACTGATAATCTAAATAACTATACAGGGGAAAATTTCTATACTTATAGAGATGGGTATCTGTCACCTCTATGGTCTAGAAAGGTTACTCTGAAATTTATGGAAACAGCTGTCAAAGAAAATTGGAATATGTTAATTCACGATTGCTCTAACCATACAAAATATGCTAGGGAACTAAACAAGATGAAAAATAGTGGACAATTTGGTAGTCATACATATATTAGTGAATTTGATAGACCACTTATCACTGCATTTTTACCAATTTTAAAAGATGAAACTTTTAAATTTATAGATTCTACTCCCCTACCTGCTAGTTATAAATTAGCTAATTGTAAGGAGCATATTGAAGATATGGTAGAAAACTTGACATTTGATGATGAAATCTATGAGGGATTTGAAGATATTACTATAGAACAAGATTAATAAGAGGTGAAATATGTTATTTAATGAATTAAATCTAGTAGATCCAATATTAGAAGTATTAAAAAAGAAGGGATATTTAGAAGCTACGGCAATACAAGAACAGGCTATACCATATATATTAGAAGGAAGAGACTTAATAGGATCTTCACAAACAGGAACTGGTAAAACAGCAGCATTTGCTCTTCCAATCCTAAATAAATTAGCATTAGATGGAAAAAACAAAGATTTAAAAGCACTAATACTAGCTCCTACACGGGAGTTAGCTATCCAAATAGAGGAAGATATCCACACATATGGTAACCTTACAAAAGTTACTAGTACAATTATATATGGAGGAGTTTCTCCTATAAAGCAGATCCATAAGTTAAAAACAGGGCCAAATATAATAGTTGCTACACCAGGTAGATTACTAGATCTAATATCTAAGGGATATCTGAATTTAGAGTTAATAGATCAACTGGTTATTGATGAGGCAGACAGAATGCTAGATATGGGAATGATTCATGAAGTTCGAAAGATCATTTCAAAACTTCCAGAAAAAAGACAAACTATGCTTTTTTCTGCTACTATGCCAGACGAAATTAAAAATTTAGTAAGTGATAGCCTTATTGATCCTGTTGATGTGTCAATATCTCCTACTTCTTCTACAGTAGACAAAGTAAAACAAAAGATATATCTAGTAGATAAAGGAGATAAAGTAGCTCTCCTACAACATCTTCTAAAAAAAGAAAAAATTAGTTCTGCAATTATATTTGCTCGAACAAAATTTCGTGCTAATGATATAAATGAACTCCTCCAAGAATACGGATATACATCTGATGTTATCCATGGTGAGAGATCACAATCTGCTAGACAAAGAACTATAAGAGATCTAAAAAAAGGTAATATCAAATTTTTAGTTGCTACAGATTTAGCTTCTCGTGGACTTGATATAGATGATCTATCTCATGTTATTAACTATGACTTGACTAGTATTCCAGAAACTTATGTTCACCGTATTGGTAGAACTGCTAGAGCAGGTAGTGAGGGTATTGCACTTTCATTTTGTGATAGTGAAGAAAAAAGATTTTTGAGGGTAATTCAAAAAACAATAGGCAAAAAGATTGATGTAGAAAAAGATCACCCATATCACTTGAGAGATGCTAAACCTACTTTTGCTGATTTAGAAAGTTCTAGAGAGGAAAGACAAAAGAAGAAATATGATATAAAGGGAACTTCTACAGGTAGAAAAAAAACAAGTAGAAGAGGTAAAAAAGGGCCTTCTAGAAAGCCCAAAACTTTTAAAAAGGGTGTTTAATTTATATAAAAAGCCAGAAATCATAATGATTTCTGGCTTTTTAATATCTCTTTCGTCATCTTTTTTAGCCTGTTTTATGCTTTATACTTATAATCTTTAAACGAAACACCGTGGAATATTGAATATAAAATTGGAACTATTCCTAATGTTATTCCTAAACAGAATATCAATCCAAAGATCATAGTTACTGCCATACCTTCAAACATCACTCCTCCACCTAGCCATAATGGTATAAGTCCACATACTGTAGTAGTTGTAGTCAATACTATTGGTCTAAATCTTGATTGTGCTGCGAATACTACAGCATCTGCTGGAGTTCGATTATTTTCCCTTATCTCACTATTAATACTATCTATTAATACTATAGCATTATTTATCATAATTCCAACTAGTGACAGTGCTCCTAATATTGGCATAAATCCAAATGGCAACTGTGTTATACTAAGTCCGAATGCTATTCCACTTATAACTAAAGGAAGTGCTGCTAGTATTGTAAATAATACTCTATATGAGTTGAATTGAAGTATTAGTAGAAGTAATATGAATAATCCAGCTATTGGAAGTTTCGATCCTAAAGCTGCATTTGCCTTATTACTGTTATAATATTCCCCACTTAATTCATAGCTGTAACCATATTCCCACTTTGATGTCAGTTCATCTAATAATGGAATAAGTTTTGTAGTTTGACTAACTGCTGTTCCTTTATCTTCTAACCCTACTTGTACTAAAATTGCTTTTATTTTATCTCTTCTCACAATTTTAGGAGCTTCCCAAACTGCCTCTATTGTAGCTACTTGTCCTAATGGTACTGAACTTCCACTAGTTTGATTATAGATTGGAGTGTTTTTTAATACTTCCATATCCTCTCTAGAAGTCCCTCTTGACCTTAACATTACAGGAATTAGTCTATCAGCTTCTCTATAATCAGTTAATTTTATTCCACTTAATATACTGTTTAATGAAATAGCTATATCTTTACTTGTTAGTCCAGCTCTTAGTGCTCTTTGCTGATCGATGTTTACGGTAAACTTTCTACTATCTCCACCCCAGTCAGTTTTAGTATCTGATATTCCTACTAGATTTGCTTTTAGTAAGTCTGATACTTCTTCTACATAAGCTTTTAATTGTTCCTCGTCTCTACCTATTACCCTTATCTCTATTGGTTTATCACTTGGTGCACCATTTTGAAGAGTATCTATTTTTATATTTGCATCTGGATAGTTGTCCTCAAACCAAGCAATTAAATCTGGTTGAATATCTGATTTAATAATATCAAAACTCGTTGTATTTATAATTGCAAAAGCTAAGTTAGGTTGACTCATTTTAGGAGTATGAGATAATATATATCTTGGTGCACTCTCCCCTATAAATGTTCCAATACTTAATATTCCTTCTTTTTCATATTTTACCAGTGTTCCACCAGCAAGCATATTGGCGAACATAGGAGGTTTCACTTGTTTTGGTTCATCTAAAAAGTATGAACTTCTTATATAAACCTCTGCGTCTGCTACCATCTTAGTAGTAGTTTCTATAGATGTTCCAAATGGTAGCTCTACTTCTGCTGTTAATAACGGAATATCCTTAGCTGGCATAAATACAACTTTTACAAAAGTATTAAATGCAAACAAAGATATTAGAAATATCAATATAATAGCTACTGCTGATACCATCTTATTTTTAAGGGCTTTTAATAGTGATCCCCTATATATATTATAAAATTTACTATTATATCCCACTTCTTTTGATTCAACTTTTAAAAACATTACACATAGTAATGGAATTAATGTTATACCTAATATCCATGATAACCCTAAACAAATTGCCACAACATATGTTATAGGACCTGTATATTCTCCCATTGTTCCCTCTGCTAGAACTATTGGTAGGAATGCAGACACAGTAACCATAGAAGATATTAATAAAGGACCTTTTAATGTTCTAGTAGATTCTAATGCTGCATCAATTTTGCTCATTCCTTTTTCCATATTAACCATTATTGCTTCTGAAATTACTATTCCATTATCAACTAACATTCCTAATACTATGATTAGTGCTGCTAGAGATATTTGATTTAGACTCAATCCAAAGTAACTTAAAAACAACATAGATGAAGCCATTACTATAGGAATAAGAGAAGCTACGATTGCACCAATTCTAAAACCTAAAAATATTACTAATACTAGCATTACTGTAAGTATTGATTGAGTTACGTTTGAAAGGAAACTTTGAACACTTTTCCCTACCCTTTCAGCCTCTTTTGCTAGATATGAAAACTCAACACCTAGTGGATAACTAGATTTAATCACTTCTAATTTTTCATCGATATTTTCTTGAAGATCTAATATATTTCCACCTTCTTTTGCTGATATCGCTAGTATTATTGTATCGCTACCATCATATTTTTCTCTAGTTAAAATAGGCTCTTGATAAGCTCTTCTAACTTTTGCTACATCTTCTACTTTAATTAAGTTCCCTTTTGGTAGTCTCAAAACTGTATTTTTTATATCATCCACTGATTCAAAGTTACCACTAGGTTCAAAACTTAGTCTTTCTTGACCCAATAATATTTGTCCACCTGGTGATAATATATTTGTTTGTTCTAAAGCTTGTTTTACAAAGCCTGGTGATATTCCAAATTGAGATAATTTAGCATTGTCATATTCTACGTATACAACTTCTGGCCTTACACCATATTTTACTACTTTCCCTATATTATCTATAGTTAGGAGCTCCTCCATAGTAAATTTTGCAACTCTTCGAAGTTCTTCTAAAGTATATCCCTCTGCTGTAATTGCTATCATTGTTCCAAAAACATCACCAAAGTCATCATTTACAGCTGGTGGGTATGCTCCATCAGGAAGCTCTCTTGTTGCGTCATCAACCTTCCTTCTTAATTTGTCAAATATTGGTCTCATATCTTTATACTCATCTTTAAACTGAACTGTTATATATGAGAAACCTTCTCTACTTTCACTATTTATATAGTCTACCTCTGGCATCTCTTGTACCCTTTGCTCAATCTTATCTGTTATTAAATTTTCTACTCTACTTGGACTTGCACCTGGATATCTTGTAGCTATTGTAGCAGTTCTTACTACATAACCAGGATCTTCTGCCTTAGGTAGTTTAAAATAAGTAGAAATTCCAGCAAGTGTCATAAGCAATATAAAAGTAAAGGTTATTACTTTTTTCTTAATTGCTAATTCTGTTAAATTCATTTAAGTTCCCCCTAATTATATTTTACCTCTAACCCGTCAGATAGCTTTGTCATCCCTGCTGTAATTAATTCATCACCAGATTTAATCCCACTGATTACTTCTAATCCTTCATTAGTTACATCACCTACTATAATTTCAACTTTTTTTACTATTCCAACGCCTTCACCAGTTTTTTCTACAATATATACAAAGGTTTCACCATTACTTTTTATTACTGTATTCAACGGGATAAATATTTTTGTTTTTTCATTTATTTTTTTATCATTAAAATTAACCACTACAGACATTCCACTTCTAAGATCTCTTCCACTACCTTTTACAGATACCTTCACTGGGAATGTTGCACCATATTGTGCCGATGATGTAGCGACTTCTGTTACTTCACCATCATATACTTTATTCAATGCATCAACTAAAACTTTCACTTTTTTTCCTACCTTTATTTGACCAATTACATTTTCAGGGATAAATGATACCGCTTCTAAATCACTATCAGTATTTAATATATATACCGATTGTCCAGCAACTACATTTTCATTTACCTCTGATACTTTCACAGCTACTGTTCCACTGATTGCAGCTCTTAGAATTGTATAGTTAAGTTGACTTTTTGCGTATTTTACTTCTTCATTTGTTACTTTTAATTGAGCTACTGTTGAATCCATCTTAGCTTTTGCACCATCAAATTCACTTTTTGAAACACTATCATTTTGATATAGTTCCTTTATTCTGTCATAACTTGACTTTGCTTCTATTTGTTTAGCTCTTGCAGTTTCATACCCACTTTCTGCTTTTCTTACTTTTATTTGATAATCGCTTCTATCAAGAGTTGCTAATATATCACCTTTTTTTACACTTTCACCTAATTTAAACTTCATTTTTTCTATATTTCCCGCTACTCTAAAACTTACCTCTGGCTCATTAGCTGCTCTTACATCTCCAGTAAAACTTAGTGCTTCTACTGGACTCTGAAGCTCTATTGTTGTATATCTTACACTTCGTAGCACCTTTGTTTCCTCTTCTTCTTTTTCACCACAACCTACAAGAGCTATAACAATAAATCCCGTAGCAAGCATTTTTTTATATAATGACATATTCTTCCTCCTAATTCTTAATTATTGTATTTTTAAATTCTTTTCACCCAATAAATCAGCATATACTTCTGGGTTTAATAGGTGATATGCTCCTACTGCTCTCTCTGTTTCCATTAATTTTGTATAATAAGCATATTTTGATGCACTCTCCATTTGTTTAGCTTGAATAGTTATATTCTGTGAATCTAGTAGTTCAGTTATAGATACTTCTCCTCTAGAGTATGAATCTGTAACTAATTCTAATGTTTTTTCTGCTGCTACCATTGCCTCTACAGAACTTTCAAGACTAACTTTTGCTGCTGCTAAATCAGTAAGAGATGCTGTTATTCTTTGCTCTATTTTTAGCTCTGCTTCCTCTCTTTGAAGCATTAAAGAGTTTACTTGCTCAGTAGCTACTCCTCTTTCAGCCATTCGTCCTCCACCTTCTAATAACGGAATACTTACCTCAATCCCTACAGTCCATGCCTCTTTTCTAGGATCTGAATTTGTTGGATCAGCATATAGATCACCACTACCCATTCTATCCATATAGTAGTTGTAATTAGCAAATAATGCCACTTCTGGAACAAAGAAACTTCTATTTACTTTATTTAATTTCTTTTCATTTGCCTCTACATATCTATCTAATGCTTTTATTTCGTATGAATTTTCTATCCCTCTTCTTATTAGTGTTGTTGATACTTCATCCATTACATTTTTTTTACTAAGTTCTAATTCTGCTATTCCCAAAAATTCTTCTGTATTCTTAATCTCTGTTACTTTGAATTTTTTATTTAAATCATCGTTTAAAATTATCATCAATTGTTGCTTAGCATTGCTTAGTCTTCCTTTTGCCAAACTTAAATTACTAATATCTGTAGCTAGCTTACTCTCCCATCTGTATACATCAGACTTTCTTGAATAACCAACTTTTTCCCTAACTCTAGCTAGTTCTAAGTTTTTTTTCGTTAATTCTAAGTTTGAATATTCTATTTTCTCAGCTGCTTCTAATTTTAATACGTTAAAATATGCTGTAGAAATCTTTAAAATAGTGTCTAATTCTTTTTGCTTATATTTTGCTTCCTCTGCAGAAAACATACTCTTTTGTACAGATACTGCCGTATTTAATTCATCATTAAATAATACTTGTCGTAATCCTACTCCTACATAAAGGTTTTCTTTTTTCACATCATTTCTTGCATCAGCTTGACCTTGATCTACTGTTTTATATCCACCTTTTGCATTTATTTGTGGAAATCTTGATGAATTTATTAGATTTACTTGATGTTCTTGGATATCTAAGTGACTTTGGCTTACTGATAGTTCCAAGTTGTCATCTAACCCTTTTCTTATTGACGAATATAGTGTTATCTCCTCGCCAATACTTTCATTCCCTATAATTTTTGCTATTACACTTGACTTCCAATCAGGCCATTTTTCTACTTTTTCTGCTACCTCTTCGTTTATAACAGGTCGTGGTTCTCCACCTACTAGATTTACTTTTTGACTTTGCGCACTTGCACCTTCTAGTATCTCTAAAAGAGATATTGCAGATTTACGTACTCTTTTTTGTAAATTTTCTCCTACATCAAACGATAGATAGGCTTGCTGACTAATCTCTGGTTCATAACTATTTGAATAAGTAACGATTTTTTCCTCATTTAGTATATTCATCATTTTTATATATTCTATTCTATCTGTATACCCTGCAATTATCGCTACCCTTTGATCAATAATGTCAGTTTTAAATTTTTCAGTATCATCATCATATGTTATCCACTTAATAGATGTTACACCATTTTTCAATAACTCTGATTCTACATATTTTTTTTGTTCCGGATGTTTTTCTGAACTTCCAAATGGAGTGATTAGTGCTACTTCTGTAAAATCCTTATCAACACTTCTAATTAGGTCTACAATTTTCTTTACTCCTATATCATGTGTTGTATAAGTTAGATTTTTTACTCCACTTGTATCTCCTTTTAAAAGATATTGTGCAAATGGCATTATAGATAACTTTCCTATATTTTTTTCATCTATAATTAAATTAGATACATAGTTATCTCCACCTATTATTACGTCTACTTTTTTATTTTTTACTAATTCACTATACTTAGCTATAACCTCTTCTTCATTTTTTTCAACAGTTATTTGATTTTCTTTTGAAAAAATAACATTGTAATTTCCACCTAAAAGATCTGTAAACTCTTTTTCGATAAGGTCACTATAATTTGGAGCTTCCTTTTCTTTTTGACTGTATAATACAGCTATTCTTACTGTTTCTTTAGCAAAAACACTAATATTTATTAATAATAACATTAGAATTAAACCAATTTTTTTCATTTTCTTCCTCCCCCTATTTATCTATATATAACTTTATTTTATCTCCCTTCTATATACTGTTTTCCCTAGCTTTTCCTTCTTTTTTCCTGTATTTATTTTTAAAAAAAAAAATTAAGTTTTCTTTTAGTTTTTCTTTTCTTTAGTTTAATTTTTTTCCAAA
>JAGLEA010000246.1 GCA_023145315.1 Psychrilyobacter sp. | reverse complement strand
TATTATTTGTATTATTATTGTTGTCGTTGTTATTATTGTTGTTGTTGTTGCTGTTGCTGAGGTTGTTGTTGTTGCTGAGGTTGTTGTTGTTGTTGTTGTTGCTGAGGTAGTGGTCTTCCAAACATCCACTCCATCTCTCTTCGAAGACCTGTAAGGTCAAACTCTCTTTCCTCAATAACTATTGTATTATTTTCAGGAAATAAGATGTGATCCTCTTCTAACTCTTCGTTAATATCTAAACTAAGTTGAATTTTAACTCCATTTTCAACACCATTGGGTTTGAAATCGCTTTTAATTGTTCTAATAATTTTTTCTTTAGAGTTTAAGATTGCGTCTACCTCTCCCTCTTGAAATTGTCTTTTAGGAGGATAAGATGCAATAAATAGAGTTTCAGTTGTTAAAAACTTAAGTCCAGTAGCAGTTTTTTCCAAGATATCTAAACTATAAGTTCCTCTTTCGTTAATAACAAATTTATCGATATTGATTACTTTTTTCCCATGTCCAAACATATCAACAGGAATAGGTAGTTCACCACTAGATAATAATTCATCACTAGGGCTGTTTATTCTCATTTCAAAGTTTGTATTTTGTGTTAGTCCCTCAAATCCAAGGTATAGAGAAAGGTTCTCCATCCCAATAGGGAAGATAGGTTGCACTAGTGTATCAAATTGCCCTGCAATATCAAATCCACGAGATTGAGGATTAAATGTTGTTGTGTGTGATGTTAAACAATGTCTTAATTTAATTGCCATGATATTCTCCTTTTTTACTTTATTTATTTTGAGTATAATTCTAAAATACTTTTCATATTATCTATTTCTTCTTCTGTTAATACAGTATTAGCGCCTTTTCCCTCTATTTCACTATAGTACTTTATCTTACCGTGATCACTATCCACAAGATTTTGAAGGGCTTCTATTTCTTCAGGTTTTAAAATAAAAGCTACATATTCTTCTACAGAATCCACCAAATTAGATTTATCTCGCCAAAAGGCTGTACTCATCTTTCTAGTCATGAAATCTATGTGATAGCTTGTATTTGAAATAAGATCTAGAGCATTCATGTAGATCCAGTCATCTCCTCTATATTTTAAGGCTAGATAGAGTGATTTTTCATGAGTTATATTATCTTCCTTTAAAACTAGAAAATGTTGATTATCATAAACATCATATTTAATTTTTTTTTTCGTAAGAGTGTAGTGTTCTGATTCTTGTATATAGATGGTTTTATCGTCCTTACTTTTACTATATCCTCTCTCTATATTTTTGACATACAGATTTTTTGAACAACCTATAAAAGTTAATAGGATAGTTAAAATTATAATTTTATTTAAACTTTTCATCTTCCTCCTATTTTTCTTCTAAACCTCATAAACTTCTAATAAAACAATATCATAATTAAACATTTTTGTAAATATTAGAACATATTTTTTTAGCTTCTTCCTCTAAAATGAATTTTTCCTCTAGTTGTAAATTGTACAAAAACTTTAGAATTTTCCTGTAATTTCTTTTATTTTGATATCCCCAAGAAATAAGATGATTTCCATTTATTATAGGAGTCAGTTCATTCTTGATTTCATTATATATTTCTTGGATTTTATTAAGTTGAGATTCTTCCCAAGAATTATCTATCTTACTTCTACCTAATAAATCAGCTCTATAAACAAAAATTAGTTTTTCTAAATCAACACGAGTTGCTAATTTTCTTACAGTTATCTTATTAACCTTATTATTCAACATGAGTATTAGTGGTGTAGCGTGATAGAAAATTAAATTAGAGGATGACCTTATTAACTTTTTGTTATTAGTAAATTTCTTAATCACTTCTAAAAACATATCTCGAGATACTCTAGTATGCCCTTTGAAATTAGAAGAATGGGTATGATTTTTCCCAATATCATGAAATAAAAGAGCAATCATAATATCTAAAGTTCTTTTTTTTATCTCTAAAATATCTAATGTCATAAGTGTGTGTGTAAAGACATCTCCCTCAGGATGGTAGATTGGATTTTGAACTATAGATTTAGATATATCTAAATTAGGAAATAAAACTCTAATTCCTCCTACACTATCTAGTAATCTAAAGGTTTTAGAAGGTTTCTTGTGAGTTAGAAGTATTTTTTCAAGTTCTAACATTATTCGTTCCTTTGGAACGCTATTGATAAGGTGGAAATTGTTTTTAAGTGTTTCTTTTAATTTTTTTGAAAGTGTAAAATTTAAGCGTCCTCCTAATTCTATAGTTCGTAAAAGTCGGAGTGGATCATCTAAAAAAGTATCTTTCGATACATATTCTAATCTTTTGTTTTTTATATCTTCTAATCCGTTATGTAGATCTATAACTTCGTTAGTAATAGGGTTGAAATATATAGAATTTATTGTTAAGTCACGGTTTAAACTCGATGACTCTATATTTAAAGTTGGGTTATATCCAAAGTTATCTCGAGGTAGAGTAATCTCTAAATTATCTAATAGGTATACTTTATAGGTGGATCCAACTAAATTCCATCTTCCTAATGTATCTAGGAGATCTTCTAATTTTTTTTCTGTAATATTTAAAATTTCTATATCAATATTAGTGTTATTTTTTATAGGAGTATTGAATAAATAAAAATCTCTAACAGCCCCTCCTACAATATAAAGTGTACCACTCATTTGATTAATTTCGTTAGCTAGTTTCATATACATTGTTAAATTCTCCTTGAAAGTTTATAAATAATTATATCATAATATCAAATACATCTGTTATTTTATTTCTTGACAAAATCCGAAACTAGTGTTATATTACATTTGTAATTTTAAAATAATGAAGAAAATAAAAAATAAAATATTATATTAATACAATTTAGGAGGAATAATAATGAAAAAAATTATATTTGGGTGTATTGCCTTATTAACTACAGCAACAGCATATGGTGCCAGTGTAGATGCA
>JAGLEA010000245.1 GCA_023145315.1 Psychrilyobacter sp. | reverse complement strand
ATATTTTTTGGGCCTCCAGGTACAGGGAAAACATCCTTAGGAGAGTTGATTTCTTTAGAACTAAATTATAGTTTTGAAAAATTAAATGCTACCACTGCTAATCTTAGTGATTTTCGTGAAGTGATTACTCGTGCTAATAGAAGGCTTGAATTAGAAAACAAGAGAACCTTACTATTTTTAGATGAGATTCATAGATTTAATAAGTTGCAACAAGATGCACTTCTACCTCATACAGAGGATGGATTGATAGTGCTTATTGGTGCTACTACAGAGAATCCATATTATTCTCTAAATAATGCTCTTTTATCTAGATCGATGATCTTTGAGTTTGAGAAATTGAAAAAAGTAGAGATATTACAACTTCTAAATAATGGATTAAATTATAAAAATCTTAAATTAGAAGATGATGTAAAATTATATATCGAAGAACTTTCTGGTGGAGATGGAAGAATAGCACTTAATTATCTGGAGTTAATAACAGAAATAAGTGATAGTATGACTATATCGGAAGTAGAAGAGTTACTTCAAAAAAGAAAGGCTAGTTATCATAAAAAAGAGGATAAATATAATACAATATCAGCTTTTATAAAAAGTATCAGAGGATCAGACCCCCAAGCAGCTATATATTGGCTAGCTAAGATGTTAGATGGTGGAGAAGATCCAAAATATATAGCAAGACGATTATTAATTAGTGCTTCAGAGGATATAGGATTAGCCAATCCAGAAGCTCTTAATATGGCAAATGCAGCAATATTAGCAACAGAGAAAATAGGAATGCCAGAAGTTAGGATAATATTATCAGAGGTTACTATATATCTAGCAATCTCATCTAAATCATCTAGCTCCTATGAAGCGATAAACTCTGCTATGTTAGATATTAAAAATGGAAATATCGAGGAAGTTCCTCATCACTTAACGGATTTAGGGAAGAAAAATTATAAATATCCACATTCATATGATGGAAATTTCGTGTTTCAAGAGTACAAAAAATCAAATAAGCCATACTACATTCCACAAAAAAACAAAAATGAAAAATTGATTATGGAGAAACTAGTTAAATTGTGGAAGAATAAATATATATTATAATAATTTTAAATAAGCCAAAGGGCAAAAGGGAGAACTATGAATATTAAGAATATAGCTATAATAGCTCATGTAGACCACGGAAAAACAACATTAGTAGATGCAATGTTAAGACAATCAGGTGTTTTCGGAGATAGAGAAGAGTTAGTAGAAAGAGCAATGGACTCAAACGATATCGAGAGAGAAAGAGGAATCACTATCTTATCAAAAAATGCATCATTAGATTTTGGTGGATACAAGATAAATATAGTAGATACTCCAGGCCATGCTGACTTTGGTGGAGAAGTACAAAGAATATTAAAAATGGTAGATTCAGTTTTATTATTAGTAGATGCATTTGAAGGTGTAATGCCTCAAACTAAGTATGTTTTAAAGCAAGCTTTAGAGCATGGATTAGATCCAATTGTTGTAGTAAATAAAATTGATAGACCTGGTTCTACACCTGAAGAAGTAGTAGACCTAGTATTTGATCTATTTGTAGAATTAGGAGCAAATGATAATCAATTAGAATTCCCAGTAATTTTTGCTTCTGCAAAAAATGGATATGCTAAACATGAATTAGAAGATGCAGATGAAAATATGCAACCATTATTCGAGTCAATTATAGAGCATGTAAAAGATCCAGAAGGAGATAAAGATGCTCCATTACAAATGTTAATAACAAATATTTCTCCTGATAACTATGTAGGGAAATTAGCAAATGGAAGAATCCATAACGGTATATTAAAGAAAAACCAAGAGGTAACTTTAATCAAAAGAGATGGAGAATTAGTAAACTTTAAAGTAACAAGAATATTTGGTTCTGAAGGAATGAATAGAATAGAATTAGATACAGCAGTATGTGGTGATATAGTAACTATAGCAGGAACTGAAAAATTTGATATAGGTGAAACTATAGCAGATAGAGCGAACCCAATGGCACTACCACTTATCGACATCGATGAACCTACACTAGCTATGACATTCATGGTAAGTACTTCACCATTTGTTGGAAGAGAAGGGAAATTCGTAACATCTAGAAATATATATGATAGATTAATGAAAGAAGTAGAGCATAATGTAAGTATGACTGTAGAAAGAACTGAATCTGCTGATGCATTTAGTGTAAAAGGTAGAGGAGAACTTCAATTATCTATCTTAATTGAAAACATGAGAAGAGAAGGATTCGAACTTCAAGTAGCTAAACCACAAGTTATCATGAGAAACATTGATGGTGTAAAGTGTGAACCTATCGAATTAGCAATAATAGATGTTGCTGATGAATTTACTGGTGTAGTAATAGAAAAGTTAGGAGTAAGAAAAGGTGAGATGTTAAATATGATTCAAGGTAGTGATGGATATACAAGAATGGAATTCAAAGTACCAGCTAGAGGACTTATCGGATTTAGAAATGAATTCTTAACAGAAACTAGAGGAACAGGAATACTTAACCATTCATTCTATGACTATGAAGCATACAGAGGAGAAGTTCCTACAAGATCTAGAGGAGTATTAATCTCTATAGAAAAAGGATCAACTACTGCATATTCATTAGGAAATGTACAATCAAGAGGAACATTATTCGCAAACCCTGGATTAGAAGTTTATGAGGGAATGATCATTGGTGAACATGCTAGAGAAAATGACCTAACTGTAAACGCAACTAGAGGAAAGCAACTTACAAATATGAGAGCTTCTGGAACAGATGCTGTAACAAAATTAGCACCAGCAAGAGAATTTACACTAGAGCAAGCTTTAGAGTATATCTCTGATGATGAGTTAGTAGAAATCACTCCATTAAGCATCAGAATGAGAAAGAAATTCCTAACTGAAGGGGATAGAAAAAGAGCTTCAAGAGGAACTGTAAGATAGATAAAACAAAAAAAGAGGCTATGCCTTTTTTTTGTTTTA
>JAGLEA010000244.1 GCA_023145315.1 Psychrilyobacter sp. | reverse complement strand
GGAATGTTTCAAGGGGAAATAAGAAAAATAAGTTTAGTTGCAATAATAGCAATATTAGGAATAGCTTACTTTATGATTAAAAAACTAAAACCTGAAGAAATAATTTCAAAATATGCTTATACTTTTATATTAGCAGGTGCTATAGGGAATATGATTGATAGAATATCACGTGGATTTGTAGTAGACATGGTAGATTTTAGAGGTATTTGGCAATTTGTATTTAATGGTGCAGATGTATGGATAAATATAGGGGTGTTTTTACTAGTACTAGAAACAATAATTTTTGAGATGAGAAAAAAGAAAAAGAACTAGGAGGAAAAATGAATTTTCAAGATATGATAATGGCATTACAGCAATTTTGGGCATCAAAAGGATGTGTAATAGGAAATCCTTATGATATAGAGACTGGAGCAGGAACATTTAATCCTAATACAACACTTATGGCACTAGGTCCTGAACCGTGGAGTACTGCATATGTAGAACCCTCAAGAAGACCAAAAGATGGACGTTATGGTGAGAACCCTAATAGAGTTTATCAGCATCATCAGTTCCAAGTGTTGATGAAACCATCACCTCTAAACATTCAAGAGCTTTACTTAGAAAGTCTGGAAATGTTAGGAGTAAATCCGTTAGAACATGATATAAGATTTGTAGAAGATGACTGGGAATCTCCTACACTAGGTGCATGGGGATTAGGTTGGGAAGTATGGCTAGATGGTATGGAAATTACTCAATTCACATATTTTCAGCAAGTAGGTGGGATAGAATTAGATATAACACCTGTAGAGATAACTTATGGACTAGAAAGGATAGCACTATATATTCAAGAAAAAGAGTCAGTATATGATTTAGAATGGGCTCCTGGGATTAAGTATGGAGATATGAGATTGCAATATGAGTATGAGCAATCTAAATATTCTTTTGAGTTAGCAGATCTAGAGATGCATTTTAAGTGGTTTGATGAGTGTGAAGTAGAAGCTAAAAGAATATTAGACGAAGGTTTAGTATTCCCTGCATATGATCTAGTTTTAAGAGGGTCACATATATTTAATGTATTAGATGCAAGAGGTGCAATCTCAGTGACAGAAAGACAATCTTACATTTTAAGAGTTAGAAATATGTCAAAAAGATGTGCAGAAGTATTTTTAGAAGCAAGGAAAAATTTAGGATATCCATTATTAAAGAAATAATTATTAACTAAATAGAGGTGAAAAATGAGAATTTTATTAGAAGTTGGTATGGAAGAGATACCAGCAAGGTTTCTAAAACCAGCATTAAAAGATTTAGAGAATAATCTAAAAAAGAATTTAGAAGAAAATAGAATAAATTTTGATGAGATAAAAACTTATGGAACTCCAAGAAGATTAATTCTATCAATATCTAATCTATCGGAAAAGCAAGAGGATTTAAATGAATTAAATTTAGGTCCTGCAAAACATATTGCATTTGGTAGTGATGGGGAACTAACTAAGGCGGGAGTAGGTTTTGCCAAATCACAAGGTATCGAAGCAACAGAATTAGAGATTATAGAAACTCCTAAGGGAGAATATATAGGTGCAAAAAAATACATAGAGGGAAAAGCAACTAAAACTTTATTACCTACGTTATTGAAAGAATTAGTAGAAGGATTAACTTTTTCTAAATCAATGAAGTGGTCAAATAAAAAAATGAAATTTGCTAGACCTATTCAGTGGTTATTAGCTATGGTAGACGAAGAATTGATAGAATTTGAAATAGAAGGTTATAAAACTAATCTAACTTCTAGAGGGCATAGATTTTTTGGAGAAAAAGAATTCAATGTAGTAAGTATAGATGATTATTTTAACAAAATAGAAAAAAATAATGTAATTATAGATATAGAAAAAAGAAAAAATCTAATAGTTGAGATGATAAATAAAAATTGTGTTTCTGCAGGGGAAAAAATAATAATAGATGAAACTTTATTAGATGAGGTAACAAATCTTGTAGAGCATCCATATCCTATGGTTGGAACATTTAATTCAGAATTTTTAGAAGTTCCGCAAGATGTGTTAATCATATCTATGCAAGTTCATCAAAGATATTTCCCAATTTTAGACTTAGAAGGGAACTTATTACCAAAATTCGTAGTTGTGAGAAATGGTGTAGAAGGGTCTGAAAAAGTTAGAGAAGGAAATGAGAAAGTTTTATCAGCAAGACTTTCAGATGCAAGATTTTTTTATCAGGAAGACCTTAAAAAACCTCTATCTGAAAATATAGAAAAATTAAAGCATGTAGTGTTTCAAAAAGAATTAGGAACTATCTATGAAAAATTAGAGAGAAGTAAAAAAATTGCTTCTAAAATAATAGAATTAACAGGTTATGAAAGTAAAGAAACCAATATTTTAAGAACTATTGAGTTATCTAAAGCTGATCTTGTTTCTAATATGATCGGAGAAAAAGAGTTTACAAAGCTTCAAGGATTCATGGGAGCTGAATATGCACTTAGGTCTGGAGAAAATCAAGAAGTATCAATAGGAATAGAGGAACATTATTACCCTAGATATCAAGGCGATCGAATGCCAGAAAGTATTGAAGGAATAATTACAGGGCTATGTGACAGAATAGATACTTTAGTTGGATGTTTTGGAATTGGGATGATTCCTAGTGGTTCAAAAGATCCGTTTGCACTGAGAAGATCTGCACTTGGAATTGTAAATATAATATTCACATCGAAATTGGATATATCTATAAAGGAATTAATTAAGATTTCTTTGGATATATTAGAAGAAGATGGAGTATTAAAAAAAGAGAAAGAAGCTATCTATAAAGAAGTTTTAAATTTTCTAATTCAAAGGGTAATAAATGTATTCGTGAAAAAAGGTTATAGAAAAGATTTCGTTTTAGCAGTTTTAGATGTTAAAAATGATAACTTATTAGAGGTCGAAAAGAAATTAACTATACTAGATAATATCTCGTCTAATGAAAATTTCAATTCACTGATTTCTCTTTTAAAAAGAGTAGGGAATATATCGAAAGATTATAAAGGTACAGTTAAAATTAAAGAGGAACTGTTAGAAGAACAAGCTGAAAAAGATTTATATAATTATTTTTCAAATTTCTTAGGGACTTCAGAAGAATTATTAGCAAAAAATGATTATTCAACATATTTTGAAACTATCTTATCTGGAAAGGAAACTATTAATTCATTTTTTGATTCAGTAATGGTAATGGCAAAAGATAATGATGTTAAAAACAATAGATTGTCTCTATTAAGTTCTTTAAATGATCTATTCAGTAGAGTAGCAAATTTAAATTTAGTAGAAGCAAAATAGTAAGGTAAAAGAGAGTATGATAAATATTATACTCTCTTTTCTGTATAATATTTTATATAAATCATCTTAAAAACAATTTTTTTTCATATCAAACGAAATTTTGATTATCCAAGATTGATAAGTGAAAGTTTTTATTGGTTTG
>JAGLEA010000243.1 GCA_023145315.1 Psychrilyobacter sp. | reverse complement strand
ATGGCATTAAAAGGTGCTAATGACTCTACGAAAGCTTTTATTAGCGATACGGCAGATGCACTATCACAAGTTGTTAGATGGATCATTCACTTAGCTCCATTTGGAATCATGGGATTAGTATTCTCTTCAATTGCAACAAGTGGATTAGCTTCACTATTACAATATGGAAAATTACTAGGAGTCTTAGTGGGGTCTATGGCATTTATGGCACTTGTAGTCAATCCTTTGATTGCATTTGTTATGATGAGACAAAACCCTTATCCTTTAGTTTTTAGATGTTTAAAGCAAAGTGGAATCACTGCTTTCTTTACTAGAAGTTCAGCAGCAAATATCCCAGTAAATATGGAACTATGCGAGGAGTTAGGATTAGATAAAGATATGTATTCTGTTTCTATACCATTAGGAGCTACTATAAATATGGGTGGAGCAGCAATTACTATCACTGTACTAACCCTTGCAGCAGTTAACACACTAGGGATTCCTGTAACTTTTGGAACAGCTCTTATCCTTAGTATCTTAGCAGCAGTAAGTGCTTGTGGAGCATCAGGAGTTGCTGGTGGATCATTATTACTTATCCCATTAGCAGCTAGTTTATTTGGAATTCCAGCTGATGTAGCAATGCAAGTAGTAGGAGTAGGATTTGTAATTGGTGTTATCCAAGATTCAGTAGAGACAGGATTAAACTCTTCTACAGACGCATTATTCACAGCAGTAGCTGAATTTGCAGAGTGGAGAAAACAAGGTAAGGAGATCGTTATCAATAAAGCTCCTAAACTATAATACAAGATTATAATTTTAGAGCATCTCATAAATTTGTGAGGTGCTTTTTTTATTACTTGAAAAACTCCCTATTTAAAGTTAAGATAGAGTGACTATTTATTTTAGAAGGAGTGAATTTTAATGGGCATAAAAAGTAAGGTTAAAAATATTTTTAAAAAGTATCGAAAAAAAATCTTAATGGGAATCTTAGTAGCTTTTTTACTACTAACTTCATTTACGATTTTTACATATTATAGTGTAAGAGACAGGATTACTTCATATACCTCTTCTGAGCCTATTATTATCTATGATAAAGATGGATTCATTGTAGATTATCTATCACAGCAAAAAGGCGACCAAGTAGATATTGAGAATACACCGATCTTTCTGCAAAAAGCTTTTATTGCAGTAGAGGATAAAAGATTTTATTCACACCCTGGAATAGATATTATTAGATTAGGTGGAGCTACTATCAAAAACATTCTGAAGGGTAGAATTGTCGCAGGTGGTAGTACTATATCTCAACAACTTTCTAAAAATGTTTTTCTATCTAACGAACGTACTTTTAGTAGAAAATATAAGGAATTAATCATTACTTTTGAAGTAGAAAGAATTTATTCTAAAGATCAAATTTTAGAAAAATACCTGAATGAAATATATTTTGGTGCTGGAACTTATGGAGTTAACGAAGCTGCTAAAGATATCTTTAACAAAGACCTTTCTCAACTTAACCTCCCTGAGAGTGCTCTATTAGCAGGGATACCTAATAGACCTAATTACTATGACCCTAGAAAACATTTAGATAATGCAATAAAGAGATCTCATATTATTTTAAAGTTAATGTTCGATCAAAAATATATATCTAAAGATCAATACGATAAAGCTATCTCATATAAGTTTGTCATGAAGAATACAAATAAAAACTATACAAAAAATACAACTATTATTTTTGATGAAGGTCGTAGAAGGCGTAACTCAGTAAAAGCACCTGATTTTGTAGACATTATTGAAAATAAGTTAGTGGATCTAGTCGATCCAAAAATTTTAGCTAAGGGTGGGTTCAAAGTATATACTACTCTAGATGAAAAGATGCAACAAACTGCTAAATCTACATTTCAAAATTATTCTAGATTCAAAAAAGATAAAAAACTCCAAGGTGCCATGATTACTTTAGATGCTAATACTGGAGAGATTAGAAGTATTATAGGAGGATACAACTATCACTCTGGGGATTTTAATAGAGGTGTAGAAGCCAAACGGCAAATTGGATCAACTTTTAAACCTTTTGTCTATTACACAGCTTTAGAAAAAGGCTATACAATGAATCAAATGATTGATGGATCTAGTGTGAAATACGGGGATTGGACTCCTAAAAACTATGGGAATGCTAAATATCAAGATATTACCCTGATACAATCACTAGAGAAATCTATTAATACTATCGCTGTGAAATTATTAGATGAAGTAGGAGTCAATAGTGTAGTAGATAACTTTAATAAAACTAGTATTGATGTGGAATTTGATAAAAATCTAACTATTGCTCTTGGATCTCTTAGTACTAGTCCATTAGAACTAGCTACTGCATACCTACCTTTTGCAAATGGTGGATATGCTATGACTCCATCTTTTATTACAAGAATTGAGGATGTAGATGGAAATATTATCTATGAGAATGAAAAATTAGATGGTGTAGAAGTTTTTGATCCCATTAATACTTCTCTCATGACTTACATGCTCGAAAAGGTTGTGGAATATGGGTCAGGTAAGGGAGCTAAAATAAAATCTAAGCATGGATTTCCTATCGATCAAGGTGGTAAAACAGGTACTTCTAATGACTATCGATCTGCATGGTATGCTGGTATTACCCCTGATTATGTTACTGTAGTATATATGGGATATGATGATAATACATCTATGCCAAATGGCTCTGCTGGTGGTAGTCTAGCTGCTCCTATGTGGAGAAGTTTTTATCAAACTATGATAGATGACGGAACTTATATGCCAACAAAATTTGAATTTATTAAAGATAGTATAGATAGTGGTGAATTAGTTAGAAGAGATATAGATATTCGGACTGGAGAAGTTAAGAAAGCTCCTACTGAATTTAGAAGAGAAATTTTATTTAAAAAAGATCAAGCTCCTAAATCTAGTGTAAGGAAAATTTGGAATGGATTTAAAGGGTGGTTTAAATAGAAAGAAGGCTAGAAAACATTACTGTTTTCTAGCCTTCTTTAATATTTTTATTGATTGTTAAATATAATCTTACCTTTATTTATAATTTTTCCACCAGCTGTTGCTTTCATTCCTATATTTCCATGGTTATCTTTTCCTAATTCTCTATTTCCTGGATACTTATCATCATTAGTATTAGTACTATCATTTATATCTGTTCCAGTTCCTCTTAGGGTTATAGTTCCCTTATTTGTAACTTCTGAACCATTACCATTAGCCCACATTCCTACACCATTAGATCCATCTAGATTTATATTTCCATGATTTATTGCTTTAGATCCATTATCTGCATACATACCTACTTGATCATTACCTTTTAATGTAATAGTACCATTATTAGTTAATCTGTCACCTATCATATGTCCATTACCATACATACCAAATGAATATTTTCCATCTATATTAATATTACTACCATTATTATTAGTCGCAATATTCGAGTTATCTCTTGCTACCATACCTATAGCATTTTGGTTTTTAACTATAATTCTATTAGTATTTGTTATATCAGTATTTAAATTCGTATTTCTTCCTGATATTTTCATTCCCACTTGATAATTCCCTTCAACAACTATATTACCTTTA
>JAGLEA010000242.1 GCA_023145315.1 Psychrilyobacter sp. | reverse complement strand
GGGTTTTATAAATATGAACCTGCTACTTTTGACAATAAGTTACCAAATTTTATAGAAGGAGATAAATTTCAAGTAGATTTTAAACAAATAACAAAGGAAACTAAGCCACCTAAAAAAGTATCAGAACGTGAATTATCTGCCCATTTGAAAAATCCATTTAAAAAGGATAGTGATACTGAAGAAGATGAGTATAAAGCCATGCTAAAAGGGGTAGAGATAGGGACAGAGGCTACTCGAACAGGGATCATAGAAAATGCAAAGAAATATAATTATATATCACAAAAAAAATCTAACTTCTCGCTAGAACCACTAGGAAAAACAGTGATAGAAACTCTTGATAAATTAAATATAGATCTATATAAAAGTAAAACAGTAGAATTTTCTCAACAACTAAAGCAGGTATATAAGGGGAATAGTACAGTAACAAATACTATCGATAAAGTTTCTAAAGAGTTAGATAACATTATGAAGCAAGATATAGAGATAGCAAAAGTTTATAATGATAGTGATAGAGAGATAGTAGGAGTTTGTCCGAGGTGTGGGAAAAATATATATGAGAACTCAAAAGCTTACTATTGTATAGGATATCGTGATACTCCTAAATGTGGATTTTCATTATGGAAGCTAACAAAATACAGATCCTTAGAGATAAAAATATCAAAGGCTAGAGCAAAAAAATTAATAAAGGGTGAAAGTATAACAGTGAAAAAATTAAAAGGAAAGAAAGAAAAGTTATATACTGGTGAATTTAAACTAGATGACACTGGAAAATATGTAAATTTGAAATTAGAAAAATTTGTAGAAGAAAAATAGAAAGAAAAATATAAAAAGCTCAATAAAGTGAAAGAGGCAGCAAACCTTTTGAGAAAGTTTGCTACCTCTGCATTAGAAACACCATAATGTCGCTAACACATTTCAAAAGAAGTATAACCTATATAGACTAAAATGTAAAGAGTTATTTAGCAGGAGGAGAAAATGAGTAAATTTAAAAATATGATTTGGGTGTTATTAGTAACAATAATAGTCAGTTCATGTAGTCGAAATGATAATATTATAAAATCAGAACCTAAACATTTTAATATAGAAACAAAAGAAAGTGAAACTCCTAAATCAAAAGAACCAATAATCCTAAAAATACAAGATAACAAAACCGATGTTAGTAAGCTAAAAGTTGTAGAAGTTAAAACAAATAATCCTAAAAAAGTAATATCAAATTTTTTAGAACTTCCACAAATAAAGAATGCAGGAGTAGGAATCAAAGTAGTAAATTTAGATAAAGAAAAAGTTTTATATGAGAAAAACTCAAACAGATCTTTAGTTCCGGCTTCTAATATAAAACTTATAACTACTGGAATAGCACTAGAAACCTTAGGAGCAGACTATAGGTTTCAAACTACTGTAACTTATGACGGGGTAATCAATAAAAACGGGATATTAGATGGTAACATCTATATAATTGGGGGAGGAGACCCTACCCTTGGTTCAAAATATCTAGTTTCTAAAAATCCTGATTATGTATCTGGAATTGAGAGAAAAAAACAACTAGAATTTTTAGATATTTGGATAAAAGAGATAGAAAAATTAGGAATTAAAAAAATTAATGGAAAAATTATAGCTGATTCATCATACTTACCAAAGACTACCCTATCTACAACATGGGAGTGGGGGGATTTAAGATACTACTTTGCTTCTCCACCTAGTGGGCTAACATTTATGGATAACAATATCAGGTTAACATTAAAAAAGTATGGCAAGGGAATCTCGGCATCAATTAGCCCTAGCTATTCTGAAACGAAGATCACAAATAAGGTAGTGATAGATCCTAAAAATAAAAACAAAATAACTATAGTTGTAGTGCCATATAGTAATGAGATAATAGTCTTAGGAACACTAAACAAGGCAATAGCTTCATACACAACTATCATGCAAAAACCAGCTCCGACTTTGGCCACATTGTTTTCAGAAAAATTAGAACTAGCAGGAATTGAAAATAATGGTGGAATAGCAAGAGATGAAAAAAGTGAAATAGAAAAATATGAAACAAATCAAGGTATGAAAGAGATCTATATAAACTATTCTCCAAGATTAGAAAAAATAATAGAGTATACGAATAAATACAGTGTAAATTTATTTGCAGAGCACCTAAAATTAGAAGTGGAGAAAAAAACAAATAGAAAAATTAAAGATCTATGGAAGGAAAAAATAAAAATTGATGGACTCTATATCTATGATGGAAGTGGTCTATCGCGATATAACGGAGTCACTCCTAATACAATTGTAGAAGTACTAAAATATATGAAAAACAGTAATGAATTTGAAAGTTTTTATAATTCACTAGCAGAACCGAAAAAAAACGGTACATTCAAAACTTTTGAAGATGGCGTCTTAGTAGATAATCTTCATGGAAAGAGTGGAACTCTAACAGGAGTTAAGGCGTATAGTGGATATATGCATAATGAAGATGGAGATCTATTGGCCTTTTCTATAATCATTAATCATCACGGAATGAGTGGGATAACTATAGGGAAAAAATTAGAACAAGTTATGGATAGTTTTTATTATTTAAAATAGAAGTTCTTGAATCCTAAATTTCTTTGAATTTCTGTCATTATAATAAAACTTTTCCCTTTATAGAACTTTATTTTTTCTATATTACCTTTACTCTTATAGCTTTTATAGTATAAAAAATCAATTGACAAAACTCCGTTTTTTTTATAAAATATACTTTGAAAGTTTAGTAAAAATTTAAAATAGAAAACATTAAAATTTAAGTATAAAGTAAAGTTAATAATTTTACTTTCAAGGAGAAGCCCATGAGACAAGGAAATATAAAAATTGACTCTATTTCTAAATCATTTGATGGAGTAGAAGTTTTAAAAAATATAAGTTTTGAAATAAAAGGTGGAGAATTCTTCTCAATATTAGGAGGTTCTGGATGTGGAAAAACTACTCTTTTAAAGATGATTGCGGGATTTATAGAGGCTGATTCAGGTGCTATATATTTAGGAGATAAAGAAATTACTCATTTAAACCCTAATGAAAGAGATGTAAATACCATCTTTCAAACCTATGCTTTATTCCCACATCTAAGTGTCTATGACAATATAGCTTTTCCATTAAAATTAAAAAAAACAGATAAAAAAGACCTCGATCGAGAGGTAAGAAAATATCTAGAAATGGTGAAATTATCAGATCATATAAATAAATATCCAGCACAACTATCTGGCGGACAAAAACAAAGAGTCGCAATAGCTCGTGCATTAATTAATAAACCAAAGGTGCTCCTACTCGATGAACCACTATCAGCACTTGATGCCAAGTTAAGACAACACATGTTGATAGAGCTTGACAATATCCATGAGGAAGTCGGTATCACATTTGTATTTGTAACTCATGATCAGCAGGAAGCCCTAAGTGTTTCTGATAGAATAGCAGTTATGAAAGGCGGGGAAATCTTACAAATCGGAACTCCTAGTGAGATCTACGAATCTCCATCATGCTCATATGTAGCAAATTTTATAGGTGAAACTAATTTTATAGGTGGCGAAGTGGTAGAAGTAGGAGAACAATTTGGATTTATGGAATCATCGAGCTACGGTAGAATAAAATTTGAATTAGATAAAAAAGTCGAGATTGGAAACAAAGTAATATTAACTATCCGACCTGAAAAAGTAAAGATATCAAAATCAAAACCTAGATATCTAGACGATAACGATAATATATTAAATGGAAAGATAGAAGAAGTCATATATTCGGGATTTCAAAGTAAGTTCTTTGTCACAGTAGGAGATAAATTATTTAGCACATTTAAACAACATGTAGATTTCTACGAAGAAGATGCTGAAAGTATTTTATGGAAAGATGAAGTCTATGTAATTTGGGATTCTACAGATAGTTATTTATTAGAGGTAATAGAATGAAAAGTCAAAAATACGGTCTAATATATTCAACCCCAATAACACTGTGGTTAACCCTTTTATTCGTAGCTCCTACACTAATAGTTATAGTGTATAGTTTTCTGAAAAAAGGACTATATGGAGGAGTAGAGTGGATTTTCTCTAGTAAAGGCTATAATTTTTTTACTAGTTCATATTTTTTAAAAATCTTATGGAATACAATAGAAGTTTCTCTTATAGTAACGGGAATTACACTACTAATTGCAATACCTGTAGCACTATATATTGCTACATCTAAAAATAAAAACTTTTTATTATTCTTGATAATCATTCCATTTTGGACTAATTTTCTTATCAGAATTTATTCATGGATAGCACTTCTTGGAAATAATGGAATACTTAATAATCTATTGCTAAAAATAGGACTTGAGCCCCATCAGTTTATCTATAATAAATTTGCAGTAATATTAGTCAGTGTCTATGCATATCTACCATACGCTATATTACCCCTGTATTCGGCTATTGAAAAATT
>JAGLEA010000241.1 GCA_023145315.1 Psychrilyobacter sp. | reverse complement strand
AAAATTCTGACTTCTATATTTGGATAGTTATCTAATATTGCTGCATAAGTATCCTTCTTTTTGTCTCCCATACCCATGTCATCAACTAAAATTCTTATTCTTACACCTCTGTCCGCTGCTTTAATAAGATAATGTGTAAATAATTTTCCTATTAAATCATCATGGTAGAGATAGTATTGAACATCTATGCTGATTTCTGCTTCTTCTATTAAAGCTATACGTGCGACAAATGCATCTAGTCCATTTTTTAAGATGTAAACTCCTGTTTTATCTAGGTTTTCTTGACTTAATTTAGAAGCTTCAACAGCTATTTTACTTTTTTCTGTATTCTTATATGCATATGATTCTTTTTTTTCAAAATTTGTTGGTAATCTAGTACACCCTATAAAAATAAAGGATATACCTAGTAGCAAATATACATATTTTTTTGCCATTTCTTTCCTCCCTAAAATCTATAAGATAACCTCATATTTATACCATTAAAATCATTAGCTAAAAACGCCTCTGTTACTACCTCAAAATGTCTAACTGGTTCATATCTAAATCCGATAGTAGGAGAAAATTCAGGCCCTTCTAAATTAAGTGCATATGAGAATGCTGGAAGTTGACCAATTGTCCCATCCTTCATGTCTCCTGTAAGTTGACTGTTTTTTTGCATATACATAAGTCCAGTCCATAATTGGAAAGTATTTTTTTCATTCTTAACTCCTATTCTGGGAGTTATTATAAATGTAGGTTTAATAGCTCCTGTTTTACTCATCTTTGAGAGTGAGTATGTAGAATTTAACCCTGCAAACATTTTTTTATATCCACCTGCTAAGTTTACTCCCAATCCATAAGCTTGTCCACTATCACCAAAATTTACAGCTGTCATAGGTATTTTCCCATCAGCCCCTCCAATCTTAAGGTCTCCGCTAGTTCTTATATAACCACCATATCCAAAAACATTTAAAAAAGGAAATGGATAAAAATCTAGCATAACACCTGTTATCTGAGCAGTTATGTCACCTTCTATTTTTAATCCAATATCCTCTTTAGCATTACCTTTACCAAAATCTACATCTAATCCTTCACCACCGGTTTTTACATTAGTTACATTTCCAAATACAGAAACTCCAAATGGCATAGGGAGTTGTATATTCCGTGCTTCTATCCCTTTTCTAAACAATGGAAATAATCGCCTATTTTCCTCGCTTATTTCATATTCACTCTTTTCATTTGGAGTTTCAAATTTTTTACCTTTAGGAACTTCTACACCATGTGTTCCTTTTATTTCTTCTTCAGCTATTATTGTTAGTGAAACTAATATAAATATAGCTATTAATTTTAAAAATTTTTTTTCCATTTAGATCTCCTCTTTACTTTTTTTAATTAAAAACTGTAATTAAACCCTAGATTTCCATATAATTTTTTTTCATTTTCTCCAAAATCATAGTTAATTCCACTATATAATGAAAATGATTCATTTATGTCATACCCACCTCTAAAAGAAGTTGATAGTGTTATATAATCTGAATCATATCCTTTTATCGTGTTATGCTTACCCGAATTTTTACCTGCTTTTTTTCTATCGACAAAATTCTTATCATTTGTAAGCTCTTTATATTTATTTCCCATTTCAGCAAATACATCTACTCCTAATTCTAAGTTTAATTGAGTATCATTCTTAAATTTAAAATCTTTCCCTAATGCTATTCCTGCACCAGAATACAGTGAATATGAATCTTCTTTCTCTATATTTAATCCATCAAATTCTTTAGAGCTACTTTCTTCGTCTATCCCACCTTGCATAAGATAAGTCATATTAATTTGAAATCTCGGTTCATAGTAAAAACTTATACCACTTTTTTCTATATCATATCTTTTCGACACTTGATTATTTAACCCTATGTAGAAATTTCCAAAATCACTAGTTGCACTTTCATCTACTCTTTTATCTGGATTAAGGTTAGGATGCTCATCAGGTACTACTGCTGTGTAGTGTCTCTCTAAATCAGCTTTTGTCCCTCCTAAATAAAATAGTGAAGTAAACCTTAATTTTTCGTCATTTATATGATCTAAAAAGAAATTTCCTTGAAAAAATAGATCCTCTCTCTCACTTTTACTATCTTTAAAATCATACATACTTTTCCCTAAGCTCAAACCTCCACCTATTCTAAGTTGTGGATGAACCTTATAATCCATAGCAAGAGTTAAATTTTCTATTTCACTACTATATCCTAAAACATTATCATAACCACCATTAGAAGAAAAAGTACCATCTACTCCTGCAAAGAATGAATGCTCTCCCACTTCTAATTTACTTGGGTTATTTATAATATAATCAGTGAGTATTCTATTGTTATTACTTATTAAATCATAAGTTTGTCTTGCCATATTAGGCATGATATCTAAGCCATATATTTGATCTCCACCATCTACAAATAACGGTTTAGATATTATATTTTTTTCATCAAACCACTTTATATCTTCTCCTTTTCCACTATTTTTACCATCCAAAATACCTACATTCAAAAATAAGTTTATCTCACTCTTTATTTTTTCTTCTTCTACCTTTACTATTTCTAAATTTTGACTTTTTTTCTTAGTCTCTGCTTTTTGTCCTTCATTATCTATAGCTAATATTGCTGTTAGTAGTGCAAATAAACCAATGAACATATCTCCCATCTCCTAAATTATAAGTTTTATTCCCATATTATTATACTGAATAATTAAAGCCTTTCCTTTTTATTTAGCATCAAAAAAAAAGTAGAACCTAGAAATTTCTAAGCGCTACTTTTATTTATTTTTTATTTTATTTTTTTAAATTTACATCATTTTGAATTGTAAAATCTAGAAGTGTACCACTAGTTAGTCCTATAGGACCTCCCCTAGTAAGAACTGCCACTCCTACTCCTATTTTTGCTCCTGTCTTTGCTCCATCCTTACCATCTATCAAGCCACCTACTGCTGCTGCTCTAGCAGTTTTTCCCACAGTATCCTTAGCTTCACCATCTTGTGCTATATAGTTCAGTTCATTTGTATTTATTTGTACTAATCTATTCTCTACCATAACTTGAGTTAGTTTGATACTTAATTTAGATTTTCCCGCAATCCTCCCTGCTTGTGTTGATTCTACTACCTCACCATATACCTTACTTCCATTAGGAACTAATGTTTTCCCATCTACTACTAGATCACCCTCTAGTATAGCTGTAAATTTGTGACCACTATTGTGTCTACCTGTATCTACTGTTTCTGACATTTTTATCATTATATTTGTCCCACCTGGTATTACTAATTTTTCTACTTCACCATGTGCTGCTAATCCCATTAATAAAAATAATACAGTTATGAACTGTTTCATTTTGACCCTCCTAAGTGTAATGTTTTATTCTTTAACTTTTTATACACTAATTGTATTCAATTTTCTATTTTTAAATTTCCTTAAAACGGAAAATATTTTTTATTCATAATATTCTCTTAATTTCTCAATATCTAATATTTCTACATATTTTCTTTCTTTTTTTATTATTTTTTCTTG
The DNA here is from genome assembly GCA_023145315.1 of Psychrilyobacter sp. Taxonomy (GTDB): domain Bacteria; phylum Fusobacteriota; class Fusobacteriia; order Fusobacteriales; family Fusobacteriaceae; genus Psychrilyobacter. Next base: position 937 of record JAGLEA010000241.1, on the reverse strand, counting down.
TTCTAATTTTTTTGTGATCTCATATAATCTTGTTTTATTTATATTTAAGTAATCACAATAATCTAAATATCTATCAAAATATACCTTACCATTATCTTCTTCTAAATCAAATAGATACACCAAATACCCCAAAGGACCACGAGCTAAAAATACTGCTAATGCTATGGTATTTTGAGCAATCTTTTCATTATCATATACGAGCATCTTCAAAAACCATTTTTCTTCTATAAGTTTTTCAAATAATTCATTATTAAAAAAAATTATTTTAGTATTATCAGCATTAGATATGAAATCAAAATAGTTACTATTAGAAGAATCAAAAAAAAATAAATTTACCCCTATAAACTCTCCCTTTAGAGATTTTATAGGAAACCTTAAAATCCTCTCATCAAGATGCTTGGCTGACATGACTTCTCCTTCCATTATATAGCCAATTTTTCTATCCCATCCAGAACTATATAAAAATTCACCTTTTTTATACTCTTTTATTTCATATTCATTATTTTTAGCAATCTTTAAAAATTCTTCTCTGTTCATAACACCCCTCTTATATTCTTTATCATTTTCTATTTTTATAAATAAACTCCCTCTAACCTTATTATATCAAAAAGTTAGAGGGAGTTTTTACACCTTATTATTTAGAGAATTGCTCTGTCATCTCCTTTGTTGTTGCTTCATTCCAATCATAGTTTTTCTCTGGATCAGTTGGTTGATACATTCTTATTATACCCATCCAACCTCTTGTATCTCTTGGACTTCTTACTACATTCTTATCTCCCTCTTCCATCTTTTCTCCAGAAGCTAGTATTGTTAATGTGTAAGTTCCATCTTCATTTTTTACCATATCATCAGAGTTAATAGCATAATTTTCAGTTCCTATCCAACCGTCAGCTGTATACATTGTAAATGAGAAGAATCCTTTGTCATCATATTTTAG
>JAGLEA010000240.1 GCA_023145315.1 Psychrilyobacter sp. | reverse complement strand
TTCAAAATACAGTGAACATGAAAACTATGGAAGAAACAAAGTTTGAAATAGTAGGTAGGCATGATCCATGTATAGTCCCTAGAGCATTAGTTGTAGTAGAAGCTATGGCAGCCATAGGAATATTAGATTTTTTAAATAATTAGTACGAGTTATTGAGGTGGTTAAAATAAAAGATATAGAAGAATTGAGAGTTAGAATAAATCAAATTGATAGAGAGATGGGAAAACTTTTTGAAGAAAGGATGAATATAGTAAAAGATGTGGCTCTATATAAAAAAACGCACAATATGGAGATCTTAGATGATGCTCGTGAGAAAGTAGTTATCGAAAAAAATATTAAAAATTTGATAAATATAGAATTTAAAGATGCATATACAGAGTTTTTAGAAGATAATATGAAAATATCTAAAAAGTATCAAAAAAAGTTGCTGGGGATCGATAAAGTAGTGGGTTATCAAGGAGTAGAAGGATCTTTTAGTCATATAGCTCTAAAAAGTAAATACTCCGAGAAAGTATCTAAATCATATAAAAACTTTGAAGATGTATTTAGTGGAATGAAAGATGGTGAAATAGAGATAGGTGTTCTTCCTATTGAAAATTCCTACACTGGAGATATAACTGATAATTTTGATTTGATAAAAAAATATAATGTTTTCGTTGTAGATATTATAGAATTAAAAATTAATCACAACTTATTAGGTGTAAAAGGTTCTAAGATAATGGATATAAAGGAAGTTTATTCACATATTCAAGGGTTTAAACAGTCACAGAAGTTTCTCTCTGGTAGAGGATACAAGGAGATACCATATTATAATACTGCTATTAGTGCTAAATATGTCAGTGAATTAGGAGATATAACTAAGGGAGCTATTGGAAGTGCTGAAACTGCCAAACTATATAACCTAGATATCTTAGCTAAAAATATAAATACAAATGATAATAATACTACAAAATTTATGGTTATTAAGAATAAATTAGAAGTAGAGCAGAATCATAACAGAACTATGATAGTATTTTCAACACACAACAAATCTGGAGATCTTTCTAGTGTTTTAGGGGAGTTTAGCAGATACGGTATCAATATGTTGAGTATAAAATCAAGGCCATTAAAGGAAGTTTCATGGGAATACATGTTTTTTGTAGAATTAGAAGGAAACTATGAAAAATTAAAAAAATCTATTGATAGATTAAAGGAAAAAAGCAAGTATTTTGAGGTGATTGGAAGTTATGAAAAATAAATTTGCTCTAATAGGAGAAAAACTAGGTCATAGTTTTTCTCCTATTATTCATACTAAAGTATTTGAAAAATTAGGGATAGAGGGTGAATATACTCTTATAGAGGTAGAGAAAGATAAGCTTATAACAGTAGTAGAAAAGCTAAAAAAAGAGGAGTTACAAGGAATAAACATAACTATTCCGTATAAAACTGATATCATGAAATATCTAGATGAGATATCAGAAGAGGCTAAAATAATAGGTGCTGTAAATACAGTGATTTCAAAAAATGGGAAATTAATAGGATATAATACAGATTATTATGGATTCAAGATGACTATAGAAAAATTAGATATAGAAGTCAAAGGGAGAAAAAACTTTGTTTGTGGCGCTGGAGGGTCTGCTCGTGCTGTAATAAAGTGTTTAGAAGATATGGAAAGTGAAACCTACTTAGTAAGTAGAAATGTTGAAAAAGCTAAATTAAATTTTTCAACTTTTAAAAATTTAAAAATCGTATCGTATAAAGATTTGGAGAATATAAAAACTAAAAATTTGATAGTGAATTGTACTCCATGTGGAATGTCACCTAATCTGGATTGTAGTATATTAAAATTGGGTGAAGGTAAACAGTATAAAGCTGGAGTGGATATTATATATAATCCTAAAAAAACAAAATTTCTGTATGAGTTTGAATTAGGAGCTAATGGATTATTTATGTTAGTTGGTCAAGCTATAAAAGCAGAAGAAATATGGCAAGGAAAAAAAATAGATAAAAAAATAATAAAAGAGATATATGATGAAATAAAGTTAGAAGTATATAGAATAAAGTGATAAATAGTAAATAAAAAATAGCAAGTAGAAATTTAGAGTTAATAAAAAAAGTCTTTAAAGAAAATAATAGTAGGAGGGGTTATGGGAATATTAGCAAAAAGATCTAAAGATAAAAATATTATAGATACTGTATTTACCATGGTAAAAAAAGCGAAAGATGCAAAAATCAAATATGGTGAAGAAAATGTTACCGATGTAACTATAGGAGCTTTGTTTGATGAAAATGGTAAATTTGTAATATTAGATTCAGTAAGCAGTGTGTATAAAAATCTACCTAACATGGATATAGCACCTTACGCAGAATCATTTATTGGAAATCCTGATTTTTTAAAAGAGATGAAATCATGGGTATTGGGAGAGCATGAAAATAAATATTGTGTAGGAGGAATAGCAACTCCAGGTGGAAGTGGTTCTGTAAGTTCTACAATGAAAAACATACTAGATCCAGAGGAAGTTTTACTAATTCCAAATATTGGATGGGGGCCATATAAAATAATGGCTCAAGAACATGGACTAAAAGTGGCTACATATGACCTTTTTGATGAATATGATAAATTTAATTTAAAAAGTTTCGAATTAGAAGCATCTAAAATAATGGAGAATCAAGGAAAAGTTTTAGCTATTATAAATGATCCTTGCCACAATCCTACAGGCTATACTATGGAAAAATCTGAATGGGAAGAAGTAGTAGAGATAATGAATAATTTATCTTCTAAAAAAGAGGATAATACTTTTATATTATTAGATGATATTGCTTATATTGATTATGCTGTAGGTGGATATGAAAAAAGTAGAAGTTATATGGGAGCTTTTGAAAAGTTATCTAATAAAAATTTAGTAGTATTTTCATTTAGTTGTTCTAAATCACTAACCGAATACGGTCTTCGTGCAGGAGGTAGTGTGTTTATCTCAAATTCTCAAGAGAATATAGATGATTATATGAGAGCCAATGAATTTACTTGTCGTGGTGTATGGTCAAACGTTCCTAGAGGGGGAATGAAATTATTTTCGACTATCCAAAGTAATGAAGAACTAAAAAACAACTTAGTAAAAGAAAGGAATAAATATGTAAAAATTTTAGAAAAGAGATCAGAAATATTTATGAATGAGTCAAAAGATCAAGGATTGGAAGTATATCCGTATAAAGAGGGGTTCTTTATAACTTTAAAAGTAAAAACTGAAGAAGTAAAAGAAAAATTAGAGTTATTAAATAAAGAAAATATCTATCCAATACAGGTAGCACACGGAATAAGATTAGCAATATGTGGATGTCCAAGTCAAAAAATAAATGGATTAGCAAAGCGAATAAAAGAAATAATAGGATAAAAAAAGTGTATACTAGAATAATGCTATAGAAATATGAAAAAAGAGGTGAAGAAGATGGGTAAAATAGTTGGAATAGTATTGCTAATTGTAGCAGTGTATATAGGATATATGGGATATACAGAATCACAAGGGGTAGTTTCGTCGGTGACAAGTATATTTAGTGGAAAGCCTACAGATAATGTAATGCTAAAATATATAGCTGCACTTGTTTCTGGAGTTATAGGACTGTATTTTCTAAAGAAATAAATGATTTGAACTATCGAATTATAAGAGTGTTTGAGTAAAGAATATAGAAAAGGAGAATTTTAAAAATTCTTCTTTTTTTAAATATTAGAGTATAATAAATATGAGGTGATAATATGAGTAAGGAATATTTAGGAGAAATCCGTCGAGTATATAGTGAGATAAAACCAGATATAGAAGGTCGTATAGAGAGTTATAAAAATATATGGTTTAATGGAAATAATGAAGATGTCCATGTAGAATTAGCATTTTGTATCTTAACACCACAGTCAAAAGCAAGAGGAGCAGAAAAAGCAATCAATAGTATGCTAGAAGCAGGTGTTTTTTGGACTGGGTTTGAAGATGAACTAGTAGCTCATCTAAATACTGTTAGATTTCAAAATATAAAAGCTAAAAATTTAGTATTACTTAGGGAGTTTATGAAAGATGAAGATGGAAAAATAATAACTAAAACTTTAGTAGATAAGATTGGAGATGTGTTTGATAAGAGATTGTGGTTAGTAAAAAATATTAAGGGGATCGGTTACAAGGAAGCTAGTCACTTTCTTAGAAACATAGGATTTTGTGATGAGGTAGCGATATTAGACAGGCATATATTGAAAAACATTCAAAAACTAGGAGTTATAAAGGAAGTTCCAAAAACAATAACTCCTAAAAAATATCTTGAAATAGAAAAGAAGATAGATAAATATTGTAAAAAAATAGAAATTCCTATGGATCATTTTGATTTGTTACTTTGGTATCTCGAGGCCGGGGAAGTCTTCAAATAACTCTAACAGAAAGCAAAAGATTATGATATAATATATGCTATTGAACCTTTTTTATGAGATTAGAAGTTAGACGGAGGAAAGAAAATGAATAGAAAAAAAGCTACAATAGTAACATATGGTTGTCAAATGAATGTAAATGAAACGGCAAAAATGAAAAAATTATTAGAAGAAAACGGTTACGATATAATAGATGATATCCATAACTCAGATGCAGTATTCTTAAATACATGCACTGTTAGAGGTGGAGCAGCAGGAAAGATAGAGGGGAAACTAGGTAATTTAAAAACTATTAAAAATTCAAGAAATGGTAACTTAATAATAGGAGTTACAGGCTGCGTTGCTCAAGAAGAAAAAGAGCACCTATTGAAAAGAGCACCTTATATAGATATTGTTCTAGGAAATCAAAATATCTCACAACTACCAGAGATAATGGAAAAGATATTAGATGGTGAGATAGAACATGCAGTATTGACAAATAATGAAGATGAATTACCACCTAGAATTGATGCAAATTTTGGGGATGGAATAACAGCTTCTGTAGCAATAAACTATGGATGTAATAACTTTTGTACATATTGTATAGTTCCATATGTAAGAGGTCGTGAAAGATCAGTTCCATTAGAAGACATAGTAGCAGATGTAAGACAATATATAAAAAAAGGGTATAAAGATATCTTATTACTAGGGCAAAATGTAAATTCATATGGTCAAGATTTTACTGAAAGTAGCGAAATTAAATTTTCTAAATTATTAGACGAAATATGTAAAATAGATGGAGATTATTGGATTAGATATGTATCACCACATCCAAAGGATCTAACTACAGATGTATTAGAAATTATGGCAAAATATCCTGAAAAAATAGCTAGTAATATGCACCTACCTGTTCAATCAGGATCTACAGAAATATTAAAAAAAATGAATAGAAAATATACAAAGGAAAATTATTTAAAATTAGTAGATAATATTAAGGATATTTTACCAAATATCTCTCTGACTACAGATATTATTGTAGGATTTCCAGGGGAAACAGAGGAAAACTTTTTAGATACACTGGATGTAGTGAGAAAGGTTCAGTATGAAAATGCATATATGTTTAAATATTCTATAAGAGAGGGAACTCCAGCAGCAACTATGGAGGGACAAATTCCCGAAGATGTGAAACAAGAAAGATTATTAAGACTTATGGAAGTGCAAAATGAAAGTGCAAAAAATATTAGTTTGAGTTATGTTGGAAAAACTGTAAAAGTTTTAGTAGAAGGGCCTAGTCGTAGAAACGAAGAAAAGATGACTGGAAGAATTAGTGAGAATAAAGTAGTTATTTTTAAAGGGGATCATTCTTTAAAAGGAACATTTGTAAAAGTAAAAATAGTAACAGCAAAGACGTGGACTCTATATGGAGAGTTAGTATAAAGTAGAGGTGATACAATGTTATATATTATTATATTTGCTTTATTAGCTGGATTTATAATATTAGTAGGAAAAAAATTAAGTCTTTATGGTGATGCTATAGGTGATTTAATGGGAATAGAAAAATCATGGATAGGTATAGTAATGTTAGCAGGAGTAACTTCACTACCAGAGATGGTAACAAGTATTAGTGCTACACTTATGGGAAATCCTCAGATGGCAGTTTCGAACATATTTGGAAGTAATCTGTTTAATATTTTTGTAGTTTTTATTGTAGATATATTTGTTTTGAAAAAAACATCTTTTTCTTCGAATGTAAGTACGAAAAATTTTATGGGAGCATTTTGGGCAATAATTTTAACACTGATCTTCCTCTTAGGTTTTTTATTTCCTACTGAAGGGATAATGAATATTAGTTTATTCTCACTTATTATACTAGGTGTCTATTTTATTGCTATGAAAGCAATATATCTTTACGAGCATCAAAAAAATGATGAATTAAGCGAAAAATTAGAAGAAGAGAAAAAAGAGATTCACGAAGTTACAGAATCAGGAATTACACTATCACAGGCAAAACGAGGATTTATAATAAGTGCATTTTTTGTAGTAGTACTAGGAACAGGGCTTAGTTTTGTAGGAGATAAGATAGCTATGACGCCAATATTTGGTATTGAGCTAGGTCAATCTTTTGTAGGATTGATATTAATAGCATTAGCTACCTCTTTACCTGAACTAACAGTTAGTATAGAGGCAATAAAATTAGGGTCATTTGACATGGCAGCAGGAAATTTATTAGGTAGTAATATCTTTAATATTATGATTATATTTATCACAGATTTATTTTTTAGAAAAGGAAATATATATAGTGTGTTAACAAGTTTTCATACACTAACAGCAATGTTTTCTATGCTAATTTTATTAATATTTATGATGGGAATAATGTTTAAACATAAAAAAAGACGATATGATACCTATATGATAGGACTTATTTACTTTGCAGCAATGTATATTTTATATCTAAAAAGGTGATGATGAATTTGGTAGATTTAAGTGGGTTACTCCTAAGTGAATTAAAGGAAGTAGCTAAAAAATTAAATATAGAAAAAGCATATGAATATAAAAAAATAGAGTTGATAGAAAAAATAGCTGACTATATTAGAAATATAGATGGACATACTATTGCATGGGGTAAAATAGAAACTTTTGCAGATGGTTATGGATTTCTTCGTGAAACTAATGTAGAAAAAGATGTATATATATCTTCTACTCAAATTAGAAGATTTAAAATTAGAAATGGTGATATGATATTAGGAGAGGCTAGAGTTCCTACAGGTACAGAGAAAAATTATGCCATGAGAAAAATTTTATTAATAAATGGTGATAATCTAGAAAAATCTGAAAGTAGAGTTCCATTTGATGAGTTAACACCGGCATATCCAGAGGAAAAAATAAATTTAGGAGATGAAGTTTCTAGTAGAATTATAGATTTGGTAGCACCTATAGGAAAGGGACAAAGAGGTCTTATAGTAGCGCCACCTAAAGCTGGTAAAACAATGCTTATAAGTAATTTGGCGAATAGTATTATTAAAAATAATAATGATTTAGAAGTATGGATATTACTAATTGATGAGCGTCCTGAAGAAGTTACTGATATTAAAGAAACGGTGATAGGGGCAAAAGTTTTTTCTTCAACATTTGATGAAGATCCAAAAAATCATATAAAAGTTACTGAAATGGTTTTAGATAAGGCAAAGCGAATATTAGAGGATGGAAAGGATGTCGTTATTTTAATGGACTCTATAACTAGACTTGCAAGAGCCTATAATATAGTAATACCATCTAGTGGAAAACTCATCTCTGGTGGTATAGATCCAACAGCACTATATTATCCAAAAAAATTCTTTGGATCAGCAAGAAATATAAGAGGTGGAGGTAGTTTAACTATATTAGCTACGGCTCTTGTAGATACTGGAAGTCGTATGGATGATGTGATATTTGAGGAATTTAAGGGAACTGGAAATATGGATATTCATCTAGATAGAACTTTAGCAGAATTGAGAATATATCCAGCAATAGATATAAAAAGGTCTGGAACAAGAAAAGAAGAGATGCTTACATCTAAAGAAAAACTGTCAAACATTTGGAAAATCCGTAGATATCTTAATAAATTTAGTACTGCTGAAGGAGCTAAACAACTAATAGATACTATTAAAAAAACAAAATCTAATGACGATTTATTAGAGTATTACTCTAAAGGAGACGTAAAAAATTGAATAAAAAAATATTAGTAGGGCTTCTTACGGTTTTAATTGTATTGAATATGTTTTTTGCGTATAATACAATCAAAAAAATGGAAGAAGAAGTCGTAAATACAGAAGAATTCACAGAATTTTATACTGAAAGAGAGGAAGAAGGTGGAGGGGTAAAATTACTAGAATCTAACTTCAAAGTATATGAAAAACATTATAAAATAGTTACAGAAAAAGTAAAAGAAGAATCGAAAAAAAGACCTGAAATTACTACTTATGTGGTGAAATCAGGAGATACTTTAGGAGGAATTGCTAACAAATTTGGACAAACTCAAACTGTTATAAAATATAATAATTCCCACCTTGGTAAATATTTGAAAATTGGACAAAAAATAACTATTACTCGTGGAAACTCTATAACTTATAAAGTTGCTAAGGGAGATACTTTAGGTAATATAGCTCATAAATTTGGGAAATCAGTATCTAGTATTCAGGAAAGCAATCATTTAAAAACAACAGTAGTTCATATTAATCAAAAATTAGTGATTGAAAGTCCTAAAGTAGATTTAAATAAAATTTCTAAAAAAACAACAGGTATAGATATATATTGGCCAGTAAAATGGGCAGGAATAACTAGTCCTTATGGTAGAAGATTCCATCCAGTATTAAAAAGATGGATAGGGCATATGGGAGTAGATTTAAGAGCACACTATATACCAGTCAAAGCATCAGACAAAGGGATAGTAACATATTCTGGTTGGATGAATGGATATGGAAACATAGTAATTATTAAGCACTCATATGGATATGAAACTAGATATGGACATCTAAAAACACTCAAAGTAAAAAGAGGTCAAAGGGTAAGAAGGGGTCAATTAATCGCAATAAGTGGAGCAACAGGTAGAGTAACAGGGCCACATCTTCACTATGAAATTAGAAAAAATGGAACACCAATTAATCCAATGAAATTTTACAAGTAGAACCTAATTTTTTAGGTTCTTTTATTTTG
>JAGLEA010000024.1 GCA_023145315.1 Psychrilyobacter sp. | reverse complement strand
ACTATTTAGATTTTATAAAGTATGAACTTTCCGAAAAGGCTCTAGAGGTTTTTAAGCTGATTGAAAATGGAGGAGGAATATTAAAACAACTTAAAGAAGGTATAATACAGCGTAAAGTAAATGAGAGTGCAAGAAAAGAACAAATACTATTTGATAAAAGTGTTAAGTTTAAAGTGAACTCTGATGAAAAAATAGACGACAGTATAAGGAAGTATCCTTTTTTTAAATCTAAAAATAATAAAACTACTTTCAGGTTGATATACCCTCAAAGGTTATCGGAAGAAAATGAAAAAGTAAGATTGAAAAAAGAGAAGAACGAGTGCAGTGTTTAGATGTAAGATAACCTTCTATGATAAAACAATAATTAGTTATAAAACAAAATATATTAGCTATTGAAATATTTTAAAATATTTTTTTGTACATTTAGTAATACCTAAATATATGCAGAATGATAGAAGATACAAGCCCCACCAAAAAGAAGATGGAAGTCAAAGGCACTCAGATCAATAAGCTTCATTCTAAAAAAAGGAAAAGCCTTACCCTAAGTGAATTATTAAATAAATATCTAGAGACTAATAAGACTTCTATTTAACTCCAATAAAAAAGATTTCTACTAAAATAGAATTAGATAGATTTAAAACTGAAGAGATAGAAAACTATAAAAATCATAGCTATTTGAAAAAATTATCAAAAACAAAAAAAATAACGATATTAACAGAGGAGAAAAAAAGATATTCTGAAATCTTTAAGGAAACATCTATCCAAGTTATACGAAACCCTCATTATGAAGGATTTAAAGGTAAAGATGAGTTGGTATTAACAGATCGAGAGCTAAAAGGTATTCAAGTAAAACGAAGTGAAAAGAGAAAAAAAAGTATAACCTTTAAAAAAATAGATCAAATATTACTTGATGATTATATAATACACGAGATATATGGCGTAGGAGTTTATCTCGGTGTAGAGGATATAAACGGAGAAGATTATTTAAAAATAAAATATGCTGACGAAGATAAACTTTTTGTACCAATAGCAGGTCTAAATAAGATAGAAAGATATATATCAGAGCCTGGAATAGTTCCAGATATATTTCGATTAGGTAGAAGAGGTTTTAGAAAAAGACAAGAAAAGATAAAGAAAGAAATAGAAAAGTTTGCAAGAGAACTTTTAGAAATCCAAGCTAGAAGAGCAATGAATGTAGGATATACTTTTGGGAAGGACACTGTCTGGCAAGAGGAGTTCGAAGAGGGATTCCCTTATAATGAAACGAAAGATCAGATGAAAGCAATATTAGATGTAAAAGGAGATATGGAAGGTTCAAAAGTCATGGATAGAGTTGTGTGTGGAGATGTAGGTTATGGTAAAACTGAGGTTGCTATGAGAGCTACTTTTAAAGCTGTAATGGATGGGAAACAAGTTGTAATCCTAGCACCTACAACAGTACTGGCTGCCCAACATTTTGAAAGATTTAAGGAAAGGTTTCAAAATTTTCCATTAGAACTAGAGTTACTTTCACGATTAAAAACTCCAAAAGAGCAAAATATTGTGGTAAAAAAACTAAAAGATGGAGTAATTGACGTAATTATAGGAACCCATAGATTGTTATCAAAAGATATAAAATTTAAAGATTTAGGATTAGTAATTATTGATGAGGAACAAAAATTTGGAGTTAAAGCAAAAGAGCACCTAAAAACAATGAGGACAAATGTAGATATGCTAACCTTGACAGCAACCCCAATACCTAGAACTTTAAATTTAGCGTTATTAGGAATCCGTGATATTTCTATTATACAAACACCTCCAACTAACAGAGTACCAATAGAAACCTATATAATAGAGAAAACCAAGGGAGATATAAAAAAAGCTATAATGAGAGAAATTTCTCGTGAAGGACAGGTTTTTTATCTATATAATTCTGTAAAAGGAATGGAAACGAAACTAAAAGAAATCAGAGAGATTGTTCCAAAATATGTTACTATAGAATATATTCATGGACAAATGGGATCCCATGAAATAAAGAGAAAAATAGAAGCTTTTGAAGATGGTGACATAGATGTACTTCTAACTACAACCATTATAGAAAATGGAATAGATATTGAAAATGCAAACACAATTATAATTGAAAGTTTTGAGAAGTTAGGTTTATCCCAGGTATACCAGCTTCGTGGCAGAGTGGGTAGAAGTAGTAAAAAAGCTTATTGCTATCTTTTGGTGGATTCCCTCAAAGGTGGAACAAAAAAAGGAAAACAAAAACGGGATTCAATGAGTCAAATAACTGATTTAGGAGCCGGTTTTCAGCTTTCTCTAGAGGATATGAAGATTAGAGGGGCAGGAGAAATATTAGGAGATAAACAACACGGAGCTCTAAAAATATTTGGTTACGACATGTATCTAAAGATGCTAGGAGAAGAAGTCAAAAAAATAAAAAACGGTGAAGTAATAGTTGAAGAGATTAATCTAGACTTGGGGATTCACGGCTATATACCTAGTGACTATATAAAAGAAGAGGAAAAAATAGTAATTTATAGAAGAATTGTGACTATAGAAAAATTAGAAGATTTAGAAGAGATGAAAGATGAAATAAAAGATAGATTTGGTAAACTACCAAGAGTTGTAGAAGAATTATTTGAATATTTAAAAATCAAAATAAAAGCACAAATGAATGAAATAAAGAGTATACAACTAGAGAAAGATGGTTATAAGATTAAGTTTATAGAAGGAAAAATAAATATAGAAAAAATTCAAGAGATGCTAATGTCTCAAGAAATAAGATATCTTCAAAAAGAAGGAGCAATCTTAGCTAGTGATATTAACGAGTTTTTTAAAAATTATAATAAAAGTTAATTAGGAGAAAAAATGAAGAAAATTGCAATAGGACTAATAGTTTTGTCATTAGGAATGACAGCCTGTGAGAAAAAAATAGGTGGAGTAGAGACAAAAGGTCAATCAAAAGTAATAATGGTTGTAGGAAATGAAAACTTAACAGAAGCAGAATTGCAAGAAAAGATTGATAGATTACCTCCTCAATACAAAGAATATTCAAAAACTGAAAAAGGTAGAGCAGCACTGATAGAGGAGATAACAATAAGAAAGATATTAGCTCAAGAAGCAAAAAAAGATGGGATAGAAGATACAGAATCATATAAGAAAGAGTTAAAAGAGGAAAAAGACGGAATATTAATAACCCACCTTTTAAATAAAAAGATAGTAGAAGGAGTTAAGTTAACTAATGAAGAGTTAATGGATGATTACAACAAAAATAAGGAACAGTTTAAAAAGCCTAGTCAAGTGAAAGCTGCTCATATATTAATAATGACAAGAGAAAACATGTCGGGAAAAGAGAAAAACGAGGCAGAAAAAAGAGCAAAAAAAATATTAACAGAAGTTACACCAGAAAATTTTTCAGAAATGGCAAAAAAATACTCAGAAGGTCCAACAGGAAAAGCTGGTGGAGAACTGGGATGGTTTGATAAAACAACAATGGTAAAAGAGTTTGCTGATGCTGCATTTACTGGAGTGCCTGAAAAAATATATGGATCTGTTGTAGAAACTCAATTTGGATACCATATAATCTTTATAGAAGATAAAAAAGAAGAAGCATACATGACTTTTGAAGAAGTAAAGCCAACTATAGAGAAAGAATTATTAAATAAAAAAAGAGCTGAAGAGTATAAAAATTGGATTGAAAGTCTAAAAAAAGAATACATTAAAAAATAAAAATAGGTGGCTTGTCCACCTATTTTAAAATTAATTGCTAACTTTATTATTGAAGATGTACATATGATTGAGGAGTATTTATGAGTGAATTTTATAAATTAGTAAAAATAATGAAGGAATTAAGAGCTCCTAATGGATGCCCTTGGGATAGAGAACAAACGTTAGATAGTCTAAAGCCTTACCTACTAGAAGAAACTTATGAAACTTTAGAAGCTATGGATATAGGTGGCGAAGAGTTGAAAGGAGAGCTCGGTGACCTTTTACTTAATATAGTTTTTCAAGCTCAGATTATGGAAGAAAAAGGAGAATTTACGATAGACGATGTGGCAAAAAAAATAAGAGAAAAATTAATTCGTAGACATCCACATATTTTTGGAGATGTTGTTGCAACTAATTCTCAAGAGGTTAGGGTAAATTGGAACGAAATAAAAAAAGAGGAAAAAGAACACAGGGGCAGAACCTCGGTATTAGATGGTATCCCCAAAGTATTTCCACCATTAGCAAAATCATATAAATTACAACAAAAAGCTGCAAGTGTGGGGTTTGATTGGGAAGATGAAGGTGGAGCGTTTGAAAAATTAGAAGAAGAATTAATAGAAATGAAAGAGGCTTATAAAAAAAAAGATAAGGTAAATTTGAAAGAAGAGTTAGGAGATCTAATATTTACAATTGTAAATATTGGGAGAAAATTGGACATAGATATAGTAGATGCTTTAGCAGGAACTAATAAAAAATTTGATAGAAGGTTTAGATATGTAGAATCAAATTGTAAGATAAAAGAGAGTAGTTTAGATGATATGGAAAAACTGTGGGAAGAGGCAAAGAAAGAGGAAAAAAACAAGTAATCAAGAAAAAATATTAAGGGGTGAATGAATGCGTTTAGATAAATTTTTTAAAGTTTCAAGGATAATAAAAAGAAGACCTGTTGCTAAAACAGTGTTAGATAATAAGAAGGTAAAATTAAATGGAAAAGTGGCAAAAGCAGGGACAAAAGTGGGGGTTGGAGATACAATAGAATTAGAATATTTTAGTAAATATATGAAAGTAGAAGTTTTAGAAGTGCCAAACGGAAATACAAAAAAAGATGATGCTGCTGAGCTTTTTAAAATAATAGAGGTTAAAGAGATAAAAATAGAAGAATAAAAAAGATGAACAATAACTTTATTATTGTATGGGTACATTAAAAGGAGAGCTATGATTGTTGAAATAGAGTCAAACGGAAAGATAAACCTCGGCTTAAATATAACAGGAAAAACAAATAGAGGATATCACCTTTTGGATATGATAATGGTTCCTATATCCCTATCAGATAAAATGGTTATAAACTTTAAAGGTAAAGCCGGTGATTTAAAGATAGAAACAAATAAAAAAGAGATACCCGTTGGAAAAGAGAATATTATATATAAAATATATGACTTATTTTATAAAGAAACAGGAATAGAAAAACAAGAAATCGAACTATATTTAGAGAAAAATATACCATCTCAAGCAGGTTTAGGAGGAGGGAGTTCAAATGGCGCTTTTTTCTTTAATGAACTTAATAAACATTATAAAATGCCTATAAGTCTAAAAAGAGCTTTAGAAATAACAAAAAATATAGGAGCAGATATTCCGTTTTTTATTATTAATAAATCGTCAAGAGTAAAAGGAATTGGCGAAGAGATAGAGGTGATAGAAAATAGGATTAACAATAAAATCATACTTGTAAAACCAAGTTTCGGAGTGAGTACAGTGGTTGCTTATAAAAACTATTCTAGACTAAAAGAAAAAAAAGATGCAAATATAGACAAAATTATAGAGACTATGAGATTTTGGAATAAGGATAACTTAGATAATTTGGTGGAAAACCAACTTGAACAAAGTTTATTGTTAGAAGATAAAAACATTATAGAATTTAGAAATAGAATAAATGAAATAAAAGATGTTAAATTTCACATGTCAGGAAGTGGAAGTTGTTATTTCACAGTAGTAGAAGAAAAACAACAAAATACAATATATGAAAAACTAAAAGTAGAGTTAGAGGATTGTGAAATATTAGTTTGTGATTTTTTAAATTAAAAGAAAATTGATAAGGAAAAATACATATGTTATACTCACAATAGAGTATATTTTATTAAGGTATAAATATAAAAGCAATGAGGTGAGAGATGAAGAAAGTTTTATTTGTTTTTTTTATAATAACCTCTATAACTTTTGGATCTCAGATTTATAACGACATCTCAGATGAACATTGGGCTTATAGAGCGATAGAGAACTTACATAGAAATGGAATTCTTCCAAAAGATGGAATTAACTTTAATGGTGAAAAAACGATTAACAAATATGATCTAGTTTACTATCTATCTAAAACTTTAAACAAGATCGAGGAAACTAAAGCGAGTCAATCAGATCTTTTAATTTTAGAGCACCTAGTATATGAGTTTTCTAACGAACTAAACAAAGTTGGATTTAATACAGAGTTATATATAAAAAAAATAAAAGCAAATGAAGAT
This sequence comes from Psychrilyobacter sp., assembly GCA_023145315.1. Lineage (GTDB taxonomy): Bacteria > Fusobacteriota > Fusobacteriia > Fusobacteriales > Fusobacteriaceae > Psychrilyobacter. The sequence goes on along the minus strand of JAGLEA010000024.1, from coordinate 16,303 downwards.
AATATAATTATTTTACAAAAAAGAGTTAAAAGTAATGAATTAGAGATAGAAAAATTAAAACTAGAAATAGAAAAACTAAAATAAAAGTTATTAAATTAATAAATTTAATACTACTCAAGGAGGAAAAATGAAAAAATTAACATTTGATTATTCAGGAAATACTCAATTTTTAGGTGAGCACGAAGTTGCTTTAATGCAAAAACAAGTGGAATTAGCAGAAAAAGAATTAATGACAGGAACAGGTGCAGGTAGTGATTTTTTAGGATGGGTTAATCTACCAACTAATTATGATAAAATAGAATTTGAAAAAATAAAAGAAGCGGCAGATAAAATAAAAAAACAGTCAGAGGTTCTAATAGTTGTCGGAATAGGAGGTTCTTATTTAGGAGCAAAATCTGCAATAGAATTTTTGACACATACCTTCTACAATGAATTACCAAAAGAAAAAAGAGATACTCCAGAGATATATTTTGCTGGAACAACAATTTCAGGAACATATTTAAAGCATTTAGTTGAACTAATAGGTGATAGAGATTTTTCTGTAAATGTTATATCTAAATCAGGAACAACAACAGAACCAGCAATTGCATTTAGAGTTTTAAAAAAATTATTAATTGAAAAATATGGTAAAGATGGAGCAAAAGAAAGGATCTACGCAACAACAGATGAAAAAAAAGGTGCTCTTAAAGAATTAGCTACTGGTGAAGGATATGAAACATTTGTGGTACCTGATGATGTAGGAGGAAGATTTTCTGTATTAACAGCAGTAGGACTTCTACCAATTGCAGCAGCAGGGATAAATATAGATGAACTAATGGCAGGAGCTAGCTCAGCAATGGAAGAATTTAAAAAGCCATATGCCGAGAATGATTGTTATAAATATGCAGCAGTAAGAAATATCTTACATAGAAAAGGTAAAGATATCGAATTATTAATCAATTATGAGCCAAGATTACATTATGTTTCAGAGTGGTGGAAACAGTTATTTGGTGAATCAGAAGGAAAAGATAATAAAGGGTTATATCCTGCCTCAGCAGACTTTACTGCAGACTTACATTCATTAGGTCAATATATTCAAGATGGAAAAAGACAGTTATTTGAAACTCTAATAAATATAGAAAAACCAGAATTAGATATGACAATAGAAGAGGATGAAGTGAATCTAGACGGGTTAAACTATCTTGCTGGAAAAACTATGGATTATGTAAATAAGATGGCAGCAGAAGGTACTAAACTGGCTCACAGAGATGGTGGCGTGCCAAACTTAACTATTAATTTACCTGAGGCAACACCTTATCAACTGGGATATATGTACTACTTTTTTGAAAAAGCATGTGCAATAAGTGGATATATATTAGCTGTAAATCCATTTGATCAACCAGGTGTAGAAGCGTACAAAAGTAATATGTTTGCGTTATTAGAAAAGCCAGGCTTTGAAAAAGAAACTGCAGAGATAAAAAATAGATTAAAATAATCAAGAAAAAACTACAGTAAATCTGTAGTTTTTTCCATATTAAGGGACATTATTTGTGCTCGTATACATATATTCGGTGGTTTTATATGTTTCAGTGTATACCTATAATATTTAGAGGTGATAAAATGAAATTAGAAAAAAAATTATATATATATATATTAATATTTGTTGTAGTTAGTATATTAGCTGTTCAATTTGTTTTCTTTAAAAATGCTAGTAAAATATTGGAGCAAAATAGAAGGCATTCACTAAATGGATATGTATATGTCATGTCAAAAGACAGTAATCTTATAAAATTTTTAGAAAAGAATGAAAAAAAAGAAGAAGAAAAATTTTTTAACTTAGAATGGGTAAAGTTAATTAGATTAAATTATTTTTTAATAGTAGACAGAGAGGGGAAGATCGTTGCCTATAAAACAAAAGAAAAATCTAGTGAAATAAAACCATATCGTAAGGAAGTTGTTTCTAAAATGTTTAAGGAAATAGAGTTAAACTATAAAGAAGGCATTACTAGTGCTACTCCAAGCGAGGCTTTAAAAGAAAACAAAATATATAATATAGATGTAGAAAATGGTTTCTATGAAGAGTTTGTTCCAATAATAGAAAATGGTGTTTTTTTAGGAATGTTAGTTGTGCAAGAGTATTACACAAAACATAGCGATTTAAAAAAATCTTTATTTATAGATATTTTAATAGGAGTATCTGTTATATTCGTTTTAGCTCTAATTTTATCAGTATTTTTGGCTAAAAATATAAAAAAAGGAACTTTAGGCATAGATCCTATAGATGTAGGTAGAATGTATGCTGAAAGGCAACAGATTTTTGATACAATAAGTGATGAAATAATAACTATAGATTCAAAAGGTAAAGTTATTAAAAGAAATAAAGCTGCAGAAGAGAGGTTACAACCTAAAGATGAAATGATACTTATAAAGTTATATAAAGAAGCAATAGCGATAGGAGAAGAATTTTATGATAAAAAATATACTTTAACTAGTGGAAAAGTTTTTATTAGTGGATTATTAATACAGAAAAAAACTGGATTAGAGGTTTTATTTATTATTAAACAAGAAGCAGGAGTTAAAAAATTAGCAAAAGAAATAACAGGTGTAACTCAAATAATAGATTCTATGAGGGCTAATGTTCACGAATTCAAAAATAAAATTCATGTAATATCTGGACTCTTGAGATTAGAAGAATATGAGGAAGTAAAAAAGTATGTTTCAAATATAGAGGTAGAGGTTAAATCAGAAGTTAAAGAAGTAGAAAATATAAATGATCCCATTATAAAAGCTATTCTTCTAACAAAGATGAATTTAGCTAAAGAAAGAGAGATCACATTAAATATAGAAGAAGAAAGTAATTTAATGAAAACTCACGGTAGAATAGATTCTGATGATTTAATTATTATTATAGGAAATTTAATAGAAAATGCAATGGAGTCGTTTGTTTATACCGAAAGAATCCAGAGAGAGATTCATATTTTTCTTTTAGAAGATACAAATAAAGTGTTTATTCAAGTTAGCGATAATGGTTCACAAATAGAAGATAAAGAAAATATATTTAAGATGGGGTATTCCTCTAAAGGTGAAGGTCGAGGATCTGGTTTAGCTTTAATAAAAAATGTTGTAGAGGTATATGACGGAACGATTAATCTTCATGCTGATGAAAAGTTTAAAATGTTTTCTATAGAAATATCAAAAGGGGGAGAAGAATGATAGATGTAGTAATAATAGAAGATGATCCTATGGTGAGCATGATTACAGAAAAAATAATAAATTCATCTAAAAACTTCAATGTTGTTAAGGTGTTTTTTAGTGGTGAAGGTGTGATAGAATATCTTCTAAAAAAGAAGGTAGAATTAATAATATTAGATATGTATCTTCCAGATAGAGAGGGGTTAGATATTTTAGAAGAATTAAGGAAAAAAGAAAAAAAAGAAGAGTTATTTGTAAATACAATATTCGTAACAGCTTCTAATGATAAAAAACACATAGAGAGAGCATTTCAGTTGGGAGTAGTAGATTACCTAATTAAACCATTTGAGTTTGAGAGATTGGAAAGTGCTTTAAAAAGATATTTTATAAAAAAAAATAATTCTACATTAGAAGAAAAAAATCTAACCCAAAAAGAACTAGATGAACTTTATCATGGTATAAATATAGAATCACAATCAGAATTGGAAATATCAACTCCAAAGGGAATAAGTAAAAAAACGTTGGAAAAAGTTCTGAATACTATAACAGTAGAACCCAATAAAGAGTGGTCAGCTAGAGATATGGCCGATTCTTTAGAAAGCAGCTCGGTTACGATGAAAAAATATTTGGATTATCTAGCTGAAATAAAAAAAATAAGAAGTGATATTTCATATGGAAATGTAGGAAGACCAGAAGTAAAGTATAGGCTAATAAAGTAAAAAAATAGAGGTGTAAACCTCTATTTTTAATTCTATTATGAGACTGCCCATTGATTTACTATTTTTCATATCTTACTTATATTTGTTTGGTTTTTTCTTTTAACCAGTTTATTTCATCCGCATTTAAATGTGGAGATAATTTATTAAATGTCGCGGTATGGTAGGAGTTAATCCATTTCAATTCATCAGTATTTAATAGAGATGGATCAATAGAATTTATATCAATCGGAAAGAAAGATATAGTCTCAAACTCATAAAAAGTTCCATTTTCATTAGTAAAAGCTTTTTTTACTATAACTGTATTTTCAGTACGAATACCATGTCTTCCTTCTTTATAAACACCAGGTTCAATAGTTAAATTCATACCTATTTCTAAAGGAAGATCGTGAGTTTTTTTAACAGAAAAACCTTGTGGTCCCTCGTGAATATTTAAGAAAAATCCAACACCATGACCAGTTCCACACTTGTAATCTATTCCTTCTAACCATAGTGGGTATCTAGCCAACATATCTAATTTATAACCTGTAGTTCCTTTTAGAAATTTAGCTCTGCTGAGGGTAATTACACTCTTCAACACCAAAGTAAAATCTTTTTTCTGCTCAGGAGTGATCTCACCCAATGAAAATGTTCTAGTTATATCAGTAGTTCCATTGAGATATTGTCCTCCTGAATCTACTAATAAAAACCCACAAGTATCCAAAGTATATGTATTTTTTTCATTAGCTTTAAAATGCATAAGAGCTGCATGATCTTTATGTCCAGCAATAGTATCAAAACTTATCCCTTTAAACCCGTCTATCTTTGATCTTTCATTTTTTATGATATCCTCTACATCTAGTTCAGTAATAGTAGTTTTTTTGAAATTTTCTTCAATATTTTTAAACCCTTTTAGAAGAGCTATAGAATCATTTAAATAACATTCTCTTGAATTTTGTATTTCAATTTCATTCTTAACGGCCTTTAAATGAGTCGTGATCTCTTTATTATGAATAACCTTATTATTTTTAAGTAGTGATTGAATATAAATACTAGTTCTGTCTGGACTGAGGTAGATATTTTTATCCTCTAAATTAGAGAGGGTGTCAGCAACTTTATCATAGGGTTTTAAAACTATCTTATTCTCTTTAAGATATAACTTAACCTCTTCATTCAGCTTGTTTTGGTCTGTAAATAAAGTAGTTTTATTATCTTCAATAAGTGCATATGCGTAGAAGGTAGTGTTATTCAATACATCACTACCTCTCAGATTAAAAGTCCAAGCAATATCATCTAAAGAACTAAGAATATAGCTGTCAGCACCATGAGAGTGGTAGAGTTCACGAATAATATCAACTTTTTCAATGACAGATTTACCGGCATAACAAAGATCGTGAATAAATATATCTTCTTTTGGAAAATTAGGCCTACCATCCCAAACAGATTCTAATAGGTCATATTGAATTTTAAAATTGTCATCATTAAATCCTTTTTTTAACTCATCATAGGCAGAAACAGATATAACTTTTCCATCAAATCCAATAATACCATCTTTTTTTACAACACTTTTTAACCATTCAGAGTAGGTTGGAACTCCCTCTTTAGCCATTTTAAAAAGATCAAATCCACTTCCTTCAAGCTCTTTTTCAGCTTGAATAAAGTATCGACCATCTGTCCAAAGGCCAGCAGAATCAGAAGTAATAACTGCGATTCCGGCACTACCAGTAAAGTTACTGATCCATCTCCTACCTTTAAAGTATTCTGCTACATATTCACTCTGATGTGCATCTGAACTAGGAATAATATAGGCATCGATTCCTTTTTGATTCATTTCATTTCTAAGTTTTAAAAGTTTCTCATTTAACATTTTTACCCCCCTTAGTAATTATATTTTTCTTTATATTTTCTTACCTCAAATATTGATACTAAAGTATAGTACTTTTTAGGAGTTATGCAAAGGTCTTTAATCAGCTCTTTTCGTGTTAATTCATCAGGGGATAAATATTTTTTTTTCTCATAAAAAACCTCCAAATTAATGTAATTATATTTCACACTAATTTGGAGGTTTACACAAAATATGAGACAGACCTAAATAGAGGTGTAAACCTCTATTTTAATTCATTAATTTTTTAAGATATTTAAAGAAATCTTTTTTTTGCTCCTCATTAGTAATACAAACATTTGAGAACATCTCCATAATCTTTTGATTAGTAGCATTAAGGGCAGATTTTACAGCAAGAGATTGATTTAGGATATCACCACAATACTCACCATTAAGAAGCATTTTTTTCATTCCACTTATTTGTCCTTCTACTTTATTCAATCTAATAATTATATTTTTTCTAGCTTCTATAACCTCATCGTCATTTAATTTAGAGATAGTACAAACAAGATCTAAATCTTTTTGCCAAGCTTTTAATCCTCCATCCATCTCAAAAACATTCTTAAACCCAAGGTCAATCATATCTTTAATAGCCATACTACTAAGGTTACCAACAGAACAGTAGATTAAATATTTTTTTTCTTTGTCAAGTTTACTTAATTCTTTTTTAAAAATTCTTGGTTTTTTGTAGTCCATTGATATGGAGTTATTTAATCGACCTTCATATAAAAATTCTTTATCGGTTCTAATATCTATAATAGTAAGATTGTCACTATTATCAATTAACTCCTTAACTTTTTGTGGAGTAAGAGAACTTATTTTGTTACTATTAACCATAAAACACCTCTTTTGTGAATAATTTAATTTATTATAGAGTCTTTTTATTTAAAAATCAACTTAATTTTTTTTTATAATATTTTAAGATTTAAATTGTTGACTATAGAAATCAAATTTGATATACTGCATACAGGTATAAGTGTATAGGAATAAAAACTAGTGTGAAAAAAAATACAATAAAAACAGGGGGAAACAAATGAGTAAAAGAATATTAATCGTTGGTGGAGTAGCAGGTGGAGCATCAGCAGCAGCAAGATCTAGAAGGTTAGATGAGAATGCACAAATAGTAATGTTTGAAAGAGGTCCAGTAGTATCGTTTTCAAATTGTTGTTTACCATATCATATCTCAGGATTAGTAGAGCAAGAAGAAACACTAATCTTAATGACTCCAGAAAAATTTAAAGGTCAATACAAGATCGATGCAGTGGTAAATAGTAATGTAATATCTGTAGATACAGAAGCAAAAACTATCCAAGTAGAAGATACTATTACTAAAGAAGTAAGAACAGAAAAATATGATTCATTAGTAGTATCACCAGGAGCCGACGCAATAGTTCCTCCATTCAAAGGATTAGATAAAATAGATAATTTTGTATTAAAGACAGTACCTGATGTTTCAAAAATAATGAAATTTGTACACGCAAAAAATCCTAAGCATATCACTGTAGTAGGTGGAGGATTCATAGGATTAGAAGCTGCTGAAAACTTAAGAGAAAGAGGAATTGCAGTTACTTTAATAGAAGGAACTAACCAAATCATCCCATTCGTAGATAGAGAGATGTCTTTCTTTGGACAAGCAGAAATGGTTAAACACGGAATAGAAGTAGTGTTAGAAGATCTTGTAGAAGGATTTGACACAAGAAAAGTATTATTAAAGTCAGGAAGAGAAATAGAAACTGATGGAGTAATCTTAGGAATAGGAGTAAGACCATCTACTGGATTCTTAAAAGATTCAGGAGTAGAATTAACTGATAGAGGGTATATAGTAACTAACGATAACTATGAAACTACTGCAAAAGATGTATATGCTGCAGGAGACGCAATCTTAGTTAGAAACCAATTAACAGGAAACTTAATGCCTTTAGCTATGGCAGGACCAGCAAACAAACAAGGAAGATTAATTGCAGATAGAATTGCAGGAAGATCTGTTCAAAATAAAGGGTATATAGGTTCAGGAGTAGTTAAATTATTTGGTATGCACATCGCTTCTACTGGATTATCTGAAAAGATGTTAAAAGATTCAGGAATTGATTATGAAGTAGTATATGCAGCACCTCCAGGAATTGTAGGAATCATGCCAGGAGCACATTTAGTATTCTCTAAATTAACTTTTGAAAAGGGAACTGGAAAAGTATTAGGAGCACAATTTGCAACAACTGGTTCACCAGATAAGAGAGCTGACGTAATAGCTACTGCAATCAAAGCAGGAATGACTGTAGAAGATCTTTATGACTTAGAGTTAACTTATGCTCCATCATTTGGAACAGGAAAAGATGTAGTTAATAAGATTGGATACATTGGATCAAACTTAAACGAAGGTGCATTTAAGCAAATTTCTTTCACAGAAGTATATGACTTATTAAAAGCTGGAGAGCAAGTAATTGATGTAAGAGAAGTTAATGAATTTGAATCTGGAAGAGTAAAAGGAACAGTTAATATTCCAATGAGTGTTATGAGAGACAGATTAGATGAGTTAGATAAATCAAGAACAGTTTATGTTCACTGTAGAACAGGGGAAAGATCTTATAATATGACATTAATGCTTCAAGCAAATGGTTTTGATGTTAAAAACGTAGCAGGATCATATGAGTTTATTAAGATGTATGAAGCTGTATCTTGTTATAATGATTCAACTAGAGAAGATATCATGTTAGGTGATTGTTCAGTTGGTTGTTGCAGAAGTATAGAAACAACAATGTAATATTTAATTTTTTAGGAGAGGTCTCTCTCCTAAATTTTTTTTTAAAGAAAGTGAAAAAACATACAAAATATATAGATTATCAGGGGGAGTTATGGAAGTTGGAAAAATAGGATTAAAAATGAAAAAAGGTCAAGCTATAGCTGGTTTAGTGGTTATAATATTGATGTTAGTTATGGGAAAAACAATGTTATCAAGCTCAATGTTATTTTTTAGATTATTAATAGGTGTAGGGTTTGGATATGCACTTACTAGAGGATTCATGGGATTTGCAGGATCAGTTAATAGAGCTTATAATACGGGATCAACAAAGTTAATGAGAACACTAGCATATATGTTTTTATTAACATCGGTATTAATGGTAGCGTTTTTATATAATGTAGACGCTTCTACTTATGGTTTATGGGTAAATCCAATAAACTCTGGATTAATTATTGGTGGAATAATGTTTGGGTTTGGTATGACATTTTCAGTATGTTGTGCATCAGGAGTTTTAACAGATGTAGTTACAGGTTTCTCTAGAGGATTAGTAACGTTAGTATTTTTCGGAATGGGTGTATTCTTAGGATTCCCTTTTCAAAGAAGTGCACAATGGTTAAAAGATGCAGGTGTATCATCAGCTTGGATAAAAGAAAGTTGGTTAGAAACATCTACATTTAAAAATGGAGTATACTTCCCAGATTTATTTAAATGGGATGGGTTAAATGGATATTTAGGAGCTGTGTTACTAACTGCTTTACTATGTGGAGTCGTAATTTACTTATCAAAAAGATATGAACAAAATAGAAAAGTAGAAGGATCATTTACAGGTGTTCCAAGTGAAATTGAACAATGTAAAGTATTAGCTGATTGTGATCAAGGTGTAACACAATTTAAATTAATGAGTGAAGATACATATGTAAGATTATTTGTTAAGCCATGGTCAATGGGAATAGGAGCAGCTGTAATAGCCGTTTTATTCACTATACTAACTGGTGTAACTAAAAATGGTTGGGGAGCTTCTACACCTTACGGTTGGTGGTTCGGTAAATTATTAATGGTATTTGGTGTTTCAGCTGAGTCATTAGAAGCCTTTACAAATTTTCCAGCTAAATTTTACTCTATGCCGTTCTTTGAACATCCAGTTAATACCCAAAATATAGGAATTATGGTAGGAACGATAATTTGTTTATTATTAGCAGGAACATTTAAATCAACTGTAACTACAGAGATAAAAATAACTCCTAAGCAAGGAGTATTATATGCTATGGGTGGATTATTAATGGGATTCGGAACAAGATTATCAAATGGTTGTAATGTAGGAGCTTTATATACTCCAATTGCTAACTTTTCATTAGCAGGATGGGTTTTCTTTGCTGCACTAGTTGGTGGAGGAATCATAGGTAATATAGTAGCAAAAAAAATTAAATAAAAAAAGTAGAAGAGTTGTAAGTTACAAACTTACAACTCTTCTTATAAAAGTATATAGAAAAATTAAATTTTTTTAAAAGGAGAAACAAATGAAAAAGAATCAATTTATGTTTGGATGGATATTGTTAGTTGTGTCACTAGGATTTGCACTATATTTAGGTGTAGGAAATGAAAAAGTTGGGTTATTTGGACTAACAGGATTGGCTATAGGTTACGTTATGCAAAGATCAAGATTTGGATTTGCAGGTATAGTAAGAAAGATGTATAGAATGGGTAATTCGGATCTGCCTAAAGCAGTTTTATTTTTATTAGCAATATCATTAGTAGCTACTGCTTCAATACAGTACTATGCTCATTTAAAAGGAATAACAATTCCAGGAATGAGTTCAGTTAAAACGATAAGTATGTTAACTGTGATAGGAGCGTTTATCTTTGGTGTAGGTATGATGTTTGCTGGTGGTTGTGCATCAGGAACTTTGACAGATTTAGGAGAAGGGTATGTTAGAGCTGCAGTAACTTTGGTATTCTTCTGTTTAGGATCAGTAGTAGGAGTAGCTCACTTAGATACTTTAAAGCCATCAATCTTAGGAAATGGATTTAAATATTATTTCCCTGATCATTTTGGGTATTTAGGATCTATAACGATATTTTTAGTATTTTATGGCATTCTTTATTTATTAGCAACAAAATATGAAGCTAAAAGAAAGGCAAATGGAACTTATGTTGTAGAAGGATATCAAGAATGGGAAAAATCAAAAGAAATTAAGAGTGATTATAAAATATTTTCATCTGAGACTTACCACAATTTATTCGTAAAAAGATGGTCATTTTACACAGGTGGAGCACTACTTTCTATAATATTTATTACAATATTAGTGACTACAGGTAAAAACTGGGGTGTTACGACTGGATTTACTTATTGGGGTGGAAGAATGTTAAGATTAGTAGGCTTTGATCTTTCAGGAATAGGTTTTTTCCAAACAGAGAAAGTTATGAATATTATGAATAACGGTATTTTAGATAATGCAGGAGCTGTAAGAAATATCGGTATAATTTTTGGAACAATAGTTGCATCATTATTAGCTGGTGGATTAGAAATAACTAAACACATAGGTCTTAAAAAGAATCTTGTATATATCTTTGGAGGATTATTCATGGGTTATGGTGCTAGATTAGCATCAGGATGTAACATCGGAGCATTTTACTCGGCGTTATCTCAAATGTCACTTAGTGGTATTATATTTGGAGCATTTTTAATATTTGGTGGTATTGCTGGATTAAAGTTAGCTGATAGATTTAATTTAGAGAACTAAATTTCATAAAATATAAAATACTTTTTAAACCTAACTTGTAAAAAAGTTAGGTTTTTCTTATATATTAGAATGTAATTATGGTATAATAATGAACAGTGAGTAAAGAAGGGAGGGAAGATGAGAATACTGATAATTAGATTAAGTTCAATAGGAGACGTAATTCTTACAACTCCTATACTCAAAAAATTAAAAGAAAAACACCCTAAAATTATAATTGATTTTATAGTTTTAGATAAATTTAAAGACGCTATATTAGGGAATCCCAATATAGATAACTTAATAATTTTTGACAAAAGTAAACATGATGGTTTAAAAAATATAATAAAATACTCTAAAAAATTAAAGAAAAATAATTATGATTATGTTTTTGATCTACATTCTAAAATTAGATCAAGATTAATAACTTTATCTTTAGGAGTAAAAACTTTTAGATATATAAAAAGAGCTCTTTATAAAACAATTTTAGTAAAATCGAAATTAATAAAATATAGAGCAGATAACACTATTGTTAAAAATTACTTTAATGCATTTGAAGTGTTAGGTATTAAATACACAGGTGAAGATCTAGAGTATAATTTTAATAAAAATGATATAAAAAAAATAGAAAAATATCAAAATTATGTTGTGTTTGCTCCTGGAGCTTCTAAAAATACAAAAAAATGGACAGTAGAAGGTTTTGGAAAATTAGCGAAACTAATAAATAAAAAAGATAAAAAGAATATAATTTTAATTGGTAGTAAAAAAGAGAGAGAAGAATGTAATGAAATAAACAAAATAAGTGGTAATGTATGTATAAATTTAGCTGGAGAGTTAAGTTTAAAAGAGAGTGGTGCTTTGTTAGAAGGAGCAGAATACATGGTGACTAATGATTCAGGACCTTTTCATATTGGACGTGGAGTAAAAACAAAATCTTATGTAATATTTGGACCAACAGATCCTAATATGTTTGAATACGATGAATTAGGAGTACTAATTTATGGTGAAGAACCTTGTTCACCGTGCTCACTACATGGTGGAAAAAAATGTCCTAAAAATCATTTTAATTGTATGAAAAATATAAAAGCAGAAGACATTGTAAAAATAATAGAATCCAAATAAAAACCGAGGAATTTTCTCGGTTTTTATTTTACTAATTTACATTGATCTCCTACACAATTGCTCAATTCTATATTAAGAGCTTTTATAGAAATATTTATTTCTATAGCAGAAAGAGCAAGGGAAATCATAAGTAAAATTAGACTTCCTGCAAATATAAACTTAGCTAAAAACATTTGATTTAGAAAAATTAAAAGCATAGAAAGGACACAAAAAAACAAAGAGATAATACCTATAAGTTGCATATTTTTTATAATTTTAACTCTTAGTTTTAAGTTCTCAATCTGTGGTGTAAGAATATTCTCTTTTTCAAAACTCTTATTGACTTGGTTGTGTAATGACCTAATCAAATTAGCTAAAGCTAGAAACCTACTAGTATAAGCTAAAAGAAGTAAAGAAATTGTAGAAAAAATTAGTGCAGGTGTTGTAAGCGTTAGTTCCATAAGTTATTACCTCCGTTGTTTAATGAAATATCTAGAGCTTTAGTAGATGTATTTATCTCTAAAACAGATATAATTAAAGATATTAAAAAACAAATAAAAGAAAGAAAAAATGATAATTGGTAAAAAAAATGAAAATTTAAAAATCCAAAAAACATCGATAATGTTGCTAAAAATAACGACAAGATAGAAAAAAATTGTATCCATTTTATATATTTTAGTCGTATTCTAAATTGATCTATTTGAGAAGTTATATTATAATCCTTATTAGGAATCTCATGAAAACTTCTAATAAGTTTTGAAAGTTTTATATATCTAACGGTATAGCCATTAAAAAACATGGAAATCCCAGAAAATAATAAAGCTGGAACAGCATAATTCATCTTATCCCTCCCTCTAAATATTGTATATAGTTAACTAAAGTATACCTAGATTATCCAATAAAAACAAGGATACAACTTGAAAATCTATAAATTTTAAGAAATAAAAAAAGACAGATCCTTTTCGGTCTGTCTTTTTTTATCTGAATTACTTAGCTAAAACCTTTCTGATTCTTGGGCTTAAAGTAGCTTCATTTTTCTTTAAAAGTCTAGCGATTTCAACAGAGTCAGCAGCTTTTAAAGCTCTAAGAGTTTTAACATCAACTTTAACTTTCATCATTTGACCGTTGATAACGACTTTAACTGTTTGTAAGTTTGGCTTCCATATTCTTTTGTTCATGTTATGAGCGAAAGTTATGTTATGTCCAAAAGTAATTCCTTTACCAGTAATTTCACATCTTTTCATTATAGTACACCTCCATTTTTTAAAACATCGGACTAAATCTTATCATATTTAAAGTGAAAAAGCAAGAGTTACCGAGAAAAATGTTAGTCTAAGCTATAAAAAAAAAAGCTATTATGATATAATATTCTGTATAAATATAGACAAAATCAAAGTTTAAAGAGGGATGAAGATGAATGAGCATAGTTTAAATGTATTAGAATTTGATAAAGTAAAAAACTTAATAAATGAGTATGCAATATTAGAAGAGACTGAGAAGTTAATAGAAGAGTTAACTCCTTACAAAAGTTTAACTGATGTAAAAAAAGAATTGGAAAATATCCGTGATTTCATGGAGCTTTTAAAATATGATGGTGGATTAGAGTTATCGGGAATAAAGAACATCTTGGTTTATTTAGAAAAAACAAGTTTATTGGGAACTTATTTAGATATTGAAGAATTATTTTATATATCTAGAAATTTAAGAATATTTAGAATAGTTAAGAATAAGTTTGAGGAACTTTCTGGTAAGTATAGAGGGTTATATACAAAGTTTAAAGATATCCCAACATATAAAGGGTTAGAAGAATTAATAGAAGCGGTAATAGATAATGAAAAAAGAATAAAGGATACAGCATCTTTAGATTTACGTGATATTAGGTATGCAAAAAACTTAATTCAGACTAATATCAAAAGAAAATTTGATGATTTGATATCGAATCCTAAATATGCAAAAGCTATCCAAGAAAAGATAGTAACAGTACGTGACGGTAGAAGTGTAATTCCTGTAAAAACCGATTTTAAAGGTCAGATTAAAGGAATAGAGCACGATAGATCTTCTAGTGGTCAAACTGTATTTATCGAACCAATAAGCGTTGTCTCGTTAAATAACAAGATGAGAGAATTAGAAGTGAGGGAAAGAGAGGAAATAAGGAAAATACTACTGAGACTTACAGATAATTTGAGAACAAATTTAGATGGGGTTAAAAAAGTAGGAGAGGCGATATTAAATATAGATTTTTTAAATGCAAAATCTAGTTATGGTGTAGAAAATAAATGTATAATTCCGAATTTGAACCAAAGAGAGTATATATCAATAGTAGAAGGAAGGCATCCACTTATTAATTCACGAGTAGTTGTTCCACTAAGTTTTGAATTAGGAAAAAAATATAATACACTTCTTATTACAGGGCCAAATACAGGTGGAAAAACTGTAGCGTTAAAGACAGCTGGATTATTGACTGCAATGACTTTGTCTGGAATTCCCATAACGGCAGATGAGAAAACTGATATAGGTTTTTTTAATGGAATCTATGCAGATATAGGTGATGAGCAAAGTATAGAACAAAATTTATCATCTTTTTCTGCTCATTTGAAAAATATACAATCTATATTAGTAGGAGTAACAAAAGCTAGTTTAGTTTTGTTAGATGAGCTAGGATCAGGAACAGATCCTATAGAAGGGTCTGCATTTGCTATGGCAGTGATAGATTACCTAAAAGATAAAAAGTGTAAATCAATGATATCTACCCATTACAGTGAAGTAAAGGCTCATGGTTATAATGAAGAAGGGATAGAAACAGCTTCTATGGAGTTTAATTCCGAAACATTATCTCCTACTTATAGGTTATTAATGGGGATACCTGGAGAAAGTAATGCACTAACTATAGCAAAAAGATTGGGAATTTTACCTGAGGTAATTGAAAAAGCTAGGAGTTATATAAGTGACGAGGATAAAAAAGTAGAAGGAATGATCTCAAATATAAAGGAACAATCTGATGAATTAGAAATAGCTAATAAAGAAGTTCAAAAATTAAAATTAGAAGCCGAAGAGCTAAAAGAAAATTATGCTCAACAAGTTAGAAAGATAGAAAAGGAAAAAGAGGAAATATTAACAAAGGCATATAAAGAATCAGAAGAGATGATGAAAAATATGCAGGCAAAGGCAAAGGCTTTAGTAGATAAAATCCAAAAAGAAGATAACAAAAAAGATGAGATAAAAGACGTGCAAAAAAGTTTAAATATGCTTCGAAGTTCTATGGTAGAGGAAAAAAAGAGAAAACTTATGATAAAACCAAAAGTTATTAGAAAAATTTCATATGGTATCGGAGATAAAGTTTTTGTTAAGAGTTTAAAGCAACACGCAGTAATATTAAGGTTATTTATGAACAAAGACCAAGCACAAGTGCAAGCAGGAATTTTAAAGATGGTGGTTTCATTAGAAGATATAGGCCTGATGAAGGAAGATAAGAAAAAAACATATGTTAAGATGCACTCTCATAAAGGAACTCAAGCCACTCACAAGATAGATCTAAGAGGTCAGATGGTAGAAGATTCTGTTCATGAGTTGGAAAACTATATGGATAGAGCAGTTCTTAGTGGTTACTCTACGATACAGGTGGTTCACGGTAAAGGAACGGGACAACTTAGAAAAGGAATTCAAGCTTATCTAAAAACGTGTAGATATGTTGAGAGTTTTCGTGATGCAAATATGAATGAAGGTGGACTAGGTTGTACTGTAGTGACTCTAAAGTAAAATGAGGGAGTGGTAAAATGTATTTTATTGTAGCAGCAGCAGGTGTTGGGAAAAGAATGGGACTTGACTATCCTAAACAATTTCTAGAGATAGATGGAAAACCTATATTTATAAAAACTTTGGAAGTGATAGAAAACTCAAGTAAAGTAGATGGAATAATAGTAGTAACTAATTCAGAATACATGGAGAAAGTAAGTGAGTTTTGTAAGAAATATAAAATAAATAAAATTAAAAAAATAGTGGC
>JAGLEA010000239.1 GCA_023145315.1 Psychrilyobacter sp. | reverse complement strand
GGTGGAGATGAGAGTGAGTATCTTCCTAAAAATTATCCCGAAAACACTGTAGCTTATACTGGAACTCACGATAATGAAACAGTGGTAGGATGGTATGAAAATATAATGCAACATGAACGAGATTACGTTAATCACTATCTTAATGAATATTTAGGTTGGGGTGAAGTAACTAATAATAATATCCATATGGCAATGATTGAAGGAATATGGAAATCAAATGCTAATATAGCAATAGCACCAATGCAAGATTTTTTAGCACTAGATAATAGAGCCAGAATTAATACTCCTTCTACACTTGGAAATAACTGGAAATGGAGATTAAAAGGTGATGAGCTAAAAGATGAACTATCTAATTACATAAGAGATATAACTATAAAATATTCTCGTAATTAAGCTGGAAGTACTATTTTAGTACGTTTGCAGTTTTTGTGAAAAAGATGTATAATGTGAGCTAAGATTGCAAATATGGAGGAAAATATGAAGTTTGAAAAAGATTTAGTAAGAAAAAGTATGGAAAGAAAATTACTTGGTAAATATGGTAATACTGTAGAAGAAGCTGCAAATTTTGAAATATATAATTGTTTAGTAGAAACAATAATGGAAGAGATTGGTTCATCATGGAAGGAAACTAAGAAAGTATATTCAGAGGGAAGACAAGCATTTTATTTCTCAGCAGAATTTCTTATGGGAAGAGCATTTAGTAATAATATGATAAACCTAGGAATATATGATGGTGTAAAAGAATTAGTAGAAGATCTAGGATTAGATATAAATGAAGTAGAAGCTGCTGAAGGAGATGCAGGATTAGGAAATGGTGGACTAGGAAGATTAGCAGCATGTTTCGTAGAATCTATGGCAACTCTAAGTTTACCAGGAAAAGGTTATGGAATCAGATATAAATTTGGAATGTTTAAGCAAAAATTTGAGAATGGATTTCAAGTGGAGTATCCAGATAACTGGTTACAACATGGAGATGCATGGAGTGTAAGAAAGGAAGCAGAATCTATTACAGTAAAATTTAATAATGAAGAAGTAGTAGCAGTTCCTTATGATACTCCAATTATTGGTTATGGAACTGAAAATATAAATACACTAAGATTATGGCAATGTGAAGCTGTACAAGAATTAGATTTAGGAGAATTCAGTGAGCAACATTATGAAGCAGCTCTTAGAGAAAAAAACTTTGCAGAAAATATATCTAGAGTATTATATCCAAATGATGACACTGAAGAGGGTAAAAAGTTAAGATTAAGACAACAATACTTTTTCTCATCGGCATCATTACAAGATATTATTAGAAAATTCAAATTAAAATATGGAACTGATTTTTCTAAGTTACCTGAATTTGTAAGCATTCAATTAAATGATACTCATCCAGTAGTAGCAATTCCTGAATTAATGAGAATATTAGTAGATATTGAGGGAGTTCTATGGGAAGATGCATGGGCAATTGTTCAAAAAACATTTGCATATACAAATCACACAATCTTATCTGAGGCATTAGAAAAATGGTATACAGAGTTATTTAAACAAGTATTACCAAGAATATATGAAATTATAGTAGGAATTCATAATCAATTCCAAACAATTTTAATGAATAAATATCCTGGTGATTTTGAAAAATCAAGAAGAATGGCTATAATAAATATAGATTCAAACTTAATCCATATGGCATGGCTTGCAATATATGGTTCATACTCTGTAAATGGAGTAGCAGCATTACATACAGAGATATTAAAAAACTCTGAATTAAAAGAGTGGTATGAACTTTATCCACATAAATTCCAAAATAAAACTAATGGTGTAACTCAAAGAAGATGGCTTCTAAAGTCTAATCCTGAATTAGCTAGTTATATCACAGAATTAATTGGTGATGAGTGGATTACTGACCTTGCTCAATTAAAAAAATTAGAAGCATTTGTTGATGATGAAAAAACATTAAATAAATTTTTAGAAATCAAAAAAATCAAAAAAGAACAATTAGCAGGATTTATTAAAGAAAATACTGGTATTGATGTAGATACAGATTCTATATTTGATGTACAAGTAAAAAGATTACATGAGTATAAAAGACAGATATTAAACATATTACACGTAATGGATCTTTATAACCGAATTAAAGATAATCCGTCTATAAAAGTAACTCCTAAAACATATATTTTTGGAGCAAAATCTGCACCAGGTTACTTTAGAGCAAAATCTATAATGAAATTAATCAATGAAGTAGCTTTAAAAGTAAATAATGATGAAGATGTAGCAGGAAGATTAAAAGTAGTATTCGTTGAAAACTATAATATCACACCAGCAGAATTTATTTTCCCAGGTGCAGATGTATCTGAACAAATATCTACAGCAGGAAAGGAAGCTAGTGGAACAGGAAATATGAAATTTATGATGAATGGAGCTCCTACACTAGGAACTTTAGATGGTGCTAATGTCGAGATCGTAGAAGAAGCAGGATTAGAGAATAACTTTATCTTTGGTATGGAAGTAGATGATATCATAGAGTTAAAAAAATCAGGATATAATCCAAGAGAAGCTATGGAAAATACACCTGGATTATCTAGGGTAATAGATCAATTAACTGACGGAACTTACGATGATTCTGGTTCTGGAATGTTTGAAGAAATCAGAAAAGCATTATTAGTAGGAGAGCATTGGCACGGTGCTGATGAATACTATGTATTAAAAGACTTTGCTGATTACAGAAAAGTAAGAGAAAGTATTGATGAAGCATTTGAAGATAGATTAGGATGGGCTAGAAAAGCATGGATGAATATAGCAAATTCTGGTAAATTTACAAGTGATAGAACTATAGCTCAATATGCAAACGAGATATGGAGAATAGAAAGCAAAAAGATCTAATTTTAGAACTTTTACTAGAATTTATACCTTACTTGTGAGAAAACAAAAAAAATAGAACCTAGAAATTTCTAGGTTCTATTTTTTTATGGTATAATAAAAAAAAGAAATTTAGGAGGGCAGATGAAATATATAAATTACTATCTATTAGGACTAAATATAATTACATTGTTACTGTTTGGAGTAGATAAACTAAAATCAAAGAAAAATTACTATAGAATACCAGAAAGGGTATTGATAATCTTTTGCTTTGCTGGTGGTGGAGTAGGAGGGTTTTTAGGAATGTACTTATTTAATCATAAGGTAAGAAAATGGTATTTTAACCTATTAGTTCCTGTGTCAATTGGACTAACAATTTGGAGTTACTACAAAATTTATTTAGCTAAATAGAAAAAAGAGGAGTATTGATGGAACGAATAGGTATATTTGGTGGTAGTTTTAATCCAATTCATAGAGGGCATATAGAAATGGCAAATATAGCCGTAAAAAAATTAAATTTAGATAAATTGTACTTAGTACCTGTAGGAACTCCTACACATCGTTGTAATAAGAATTTTGTTTGTGGAAAAGTTAGGTTAAAGATGGTAGAGTTATCATGTCTAGATAATAAAAAGTTGATACCTTGTGATATAGAGGTTGTTAATAAGGATAAATCTTACACCTATGATACCCTTTTAAAAATAAAAGAGAAACATCCTAGTGCTACTTTATATGAGATTATTGGTGAGGATTCAGCAGAATATCTTCATAAATGGAAAAATTATAATGAGATGTTTAAAATAGCAAAATTTGTATATTTTAAAAGAGATGGGTATAGATCAAATAATCAAATTATGAGTATAGAAGCACCACTATTTAATCTAAGTTCAACAATAATCAGAGAAAAAATCAAGAAAAAAGAACCACTAGAAAATTTTTTAATAAAAGATGTAGAAGAGTATATAAAAATAAATAAACTTTATGAAGAGGGGGCTAAATTATGATAATAACAGAAAAAAATACAAAAAAAATAACAAGTGAGAAGCCAAGAGATGGACACGGATTTATACATGGGATGGAGTACCTAATAGGAGATCAGATAACTAATAAAGTAAAGATAGTAATGGCTAATGATTTAGAAGTAGGAGCAATGATAGGAGAGCATACTCACACAGATGATGAGGAATTTTATTATATTATTTCAGGAACTGGGAAAGTGATAGATGATGGTGTAGAAAAAATAGTAGGAGAAGGAGATCTAGTCTATACAGGTGCAGGACATTCTCATTCACTTGAAAATACAGGAGAAGTAAAATTAAAATTTTTAGCACTTATAGTTGAGAAATAAAAAAGAATAAAATTTTAAGTAGAGGTTGTAAAACTTCTACTTTTTTTAGATATCTTTAGAGAAAATAAACTTGACACGACTTAATTTCAATGCTATATTATTCACACGCACATTGTAATGGATATAAAAATATAATGATTCAAAAAGGGGTGTAATGATGAAAAAACAGAAAGTAGTAGTAATCGGAACAAATCATGCAGGGACACATTCAATATTAGAAATAGCAAATAAATATAAGGAAACACACGAAGTTGTGACATATGATAAAAATGATAATATTTCATTTTTAGGTTGTGGAATGGCACTTTGGATTGGTGGAGTAATTGATTCTGGAGATGGACTTTTCTATGCAACACCTGAATCATTAAGAGAAGCTGGTGCAGAAGTACATATGAAACATGATTTTAAAAATGTTGATTTTGATAAAAAAGAAATAAAGATAGAAGATTTAGAAACTGGAGAAATAAAGACAGAAACTTATGATAAGTTAATTTTTGCAATAGGATCTTGGCCTATATTACCACCATTTCCTGGGCATGACTTAGAAAATATCATGTATGCAAAGATATTTCAAAATGCACAAGCTGCAATAGAAAAAATAAAAGATCCCGCTATCAAAAGAGTAACGATAGTAGGAGCAGGATATATAGGAATTGAATTAGTAGAAGCATTTAAGCAAAATGGAAAGGAAGTAACTTTAATAAATGATATGAATGTATTAAATAGATATTATGATGAAAATTATCAAGAGATGATGAGATCTAATTTAGAGAAAAATGGAATAGATATGAAATTAGGAGAATTAGTTACTGAATTTAAAGGAACTAATGGAAAAGTAAGTAAAGTAATAACTGATAAAGGTGAATATGATACTGACTTAGTACTTATGTCTATTGGATTTAAACCAAATACAGCAGTTTTAAAAGATACAGGTATTGAACTTACTGGTAGAGGAGCTATCCTTACAAATAATAGAATGGAAACAAGTGTAAAAGACGTATATGCAATAGGAGATTGTTCTACAGTATATAATAATGCATCAGAAAAATTTGAAAATATTGCATTAGCAACAAATGCTGTAAGAACTGGTATAGTAGCAGGGCACAACGCTTGTGGAACACCACTTGAAATGCAAGGAGTACAAGGGTCAAACGCTATACATATATTTGGATTAACACTATGCTCAACAGGACTTACAGAGTGTGTAGCAAAAGATCTAGGAATGGATGTAGAAACAGTAGAATTAACTGATCTTATAAAATCAGCATTTATGCCTGAAAATGATGAGGTAACTCTAAAAGTAGTATGGGAAAAGAAAACAAAGAGAATAGTAGGAGCACAAATGGCTTCTACATCAGATGTTACTTTAGCACTTCACTTCTTCAGTTTAGCTATCCAAGAAAGATATACTATTGATAAGTTAGCACTTACTGATACTTTCTTCCTACCACACTTTAACCAACCACATAACTTTATAACAAAAGCTGGATTATTAGCTTTAGGAAAATTATAAAAAATAAAAAAAGGAAGAAATTATATAATTTCTTCCTTTTTTTTTGGAAAAAAATTAAAGAAAAGAAAAGAAAAA
>JAGLEA010000238.1 GCA_023145315.1 Psychrilyobacter sp. | reverse complement strand
TCCAATTCTTCAGATTTTTTTTGAAAAGCTAAGATTTTTTCCAATTTATCAACATCACTTATATTTTCAGATTTTAATTTTGGAACTTCTATTTCTTTCTTTGATACTGTGTTGCTTTTCTTTTCAGTATTAGTACTGTTTGCACCTAGACTAATTAGACTTATTCCTAACATTAAAATTAATATTACTTTTTTCATTTTTATTCCTCCATTTTTAATATTTACTAACTTTCATTTTGACAGTTTTACTATTTAAATTTTTCCTTAACTATTTTCTAAAGTCGGAACTACGCTTCTGCACCCACTACTAAACTACCTTTCCCCCCACTTTTGACTAGAAGCAATATTACAATACCTAAATTTTTATTAATATACAAATATATAGTTGAAAACCCTTTATTGTAGTTTAGATTTCATTTATATCTGTATCATTTTTAAAAATAAAGTGTTCTTCACTAAGTATTAGATATTTTCATACTTTACCTACAATAAGTTCACTCTGTAATTTTTTCTTCCCACTCCTACTCCACCAAAAACTTAACCTTGGCTACCTCTCCATCTTCTGATATTACCATTACTGAATTTTCACCATAATCTAAAGTGAAAAATTCAATTTTTCTTTTTGATTTTTTAATGTATTTTTTATTTATATACCAAGTATAGTTTGTATCACTAGGCCCTGCTATTACTATTTTAATTTTTGTTTTAACGTTTTCTTCATGTGGTTGTTTTATTTTCATATTATTTGAAGGGTACAAAAATTTAATTTTTTTTGAAACAGATGTTTTTACTTTATTTACAATTTCTCCCTTTGATTCTAGATAGGAATTAACATCTTTACCATAATCATTTATAATTTTAGAACTATAGTTTTTTCCTTTCCAAGTTCGACTGTCTACCTCTTCATTAGTATCTAAATCAACAAAAATTTGTTTTTCGTAGGGGTCTACTTTCAATACTGTATCTATTGGAACTATTATTTCCTCTATCCCAGTATTATTTATACTCCTAAAACCATTTTGCGTCACTTCTACTTTTTTAAATCTACCTATAGGTTTGTCAAATTCGCCAAGATCACTACTAATACTGTCTAAAATATCAAATAAAATTGGTGCAGCATATCGAATTCCACCTAGATGATTCCCTGGAGTATTATCTAAGTTCCCTGTCCAAACTAAAATAGTATAGTTTTTATTTGTTCCTACAGCCCATCCATCTCGCTCACCATAAGATGTTCCAGTCTTCCAATAGAATTCATTTTTTGACCTATAATATTCCCAATTTGATGATGGTCTATTTAGATTTCTCATTATATCCAGTGTTAAATATGAGGCCCCTTGAGAAATCAATTGATTGCTAGGTAGTTTTACTGATACGGCTGTCTTGTTTTTTTTATCATCCAAAATAAAATTTAACGGTTGAAAATTTCCATAATTTCCCAAAGAAGTATATAAACTTGCCAACTCATAAGGAGATAATTCTATAGTCCCTAAAATAGCACTTAAACCGTGCCCTCGTTCTGTATCAATTTTTACTAAATTTGTTTCTTCAAAAAAATTAACAAATTTTTCAACGCCATATTCACTAAGTAATCTAACCATAGGAATATTCAAAGATAACTGTAGAGCTTTAGAAGCTCTGACTAAACCTCTATTTTTTTTATCACTATTTACAGGGCTAAAACTTTTATAATAAGTAGGAATATCTACTAATAAACTTCTAGTACTAATTAGCCCCTTATCCATACTCAGACCATATAAAAATGGTTTAAGTGTAGATCCTACATTTCTTTTTATATTAACTGCATCTATCAGCCCATAATTTTCATCTTTAAACTCTCCACCATAGTATCCTAAAATATCTCTAGTGTCAGTATCTATTACCAGAACAGCTGCATTTAGAATATTATTTTTATTCAAAATATGCTTATAATTTTTTACTACCGCTTCTACTTGTTTTTGAATGTTCCAATCTAACGAAGTTACTACCTCATTTTTTTTAGTTTTTTTTCTAATGTAATCAGAAAAAAACATCCCACGTTGGGGAACTTTGTAGTTTTTAGAAGGTGGATTTTCTCCAATTGATAGTTCATAATCATCTTTATCTATCTCATTATTTTCATATATTTTTTTTAAAAGTCTATTTTTTTTCTTTAAAAATTTAATTTTATTCTTCTTAAATGTTACTAACGAAGGTGAATTTGGTAGTATTGCTAAACTTGCTGCCTCTGACCATGTTAATTCTTCACCATTTTTACCATAATACTTAAGGAATGCACCTCTATAACCACGAATATTTCTTCCATATGGTACATTTGATAGGTATAGGTTCAAGATTTCATCTTTCGACATCTTATATTCTAATATAAAAGAATAAAAAACTTCTACAAATTTATTATAATATGTCCTTTTTCCACCACGCAATATTTTTACTGTTTGCATAGTAATAGTACTACCACCACTTACTCTTTTACCGTTTTTTATATTTAACCAAATAGCTCTAGCTATTCCACTTGGATCTACTCCAATATGATTATAAAAGTTTTTATCTTCAAAAATAATAACTGCTTTTTTTAATTTTATTGGAATTTTACTCCCCTCAAGAGGAGGAAGGATAAATTGTTCATCTTCATTTAGATAAACTCTAAGTATCCCTCCATTTCTATCATATATAACAGTGGAGAAATCTTGTGAAGCTATAATTTTATCTAAGTCCTTACTGCCTTTATATATTAATAGGGCAAATATCATAAGAATTCCTAATACAATAAAAACAATCTTTTTATACTTCACATCTCTCTCCTATATCTCTTTATTTAGACTTTATCTTAAGTTCATATCCTTTTAGTCCTGCTCCTACACTGTTATCATACATTGCACCAACTGTAGCTCCTGGCATGAAAAAGTTACCACTAGTAACTGTGTTATATTTTACAACTAGATAGATTGTATTACTGTATGATGACTCCATATCGAAGAACCAAGATACTTTATCATCTCTAATATCCGTATATCTCACGTCTAGCCAACTATCAAACCTATCCTCTATCCACTCTGGTAATTTTTCATTATTTAATCTAGTATTCTCTATTTCTATTCCACTAGGTAAATTTTGAGTTAGTGCTAAGTTGTTGTATTTTTTTCTATTTGTTTTCCTTACTTCGTATATAGCCCAAATCGTTCTTCCTTTATCTAGTTCCTTCATATTTAAAATCTCTTTTCCTGATTCATCAAAATATTGAAT
>JAGLEA010000237.1 GCA_023145315.1 Psychrilyobacter sp. | reverse complement strand
TCATGAAAAAAATAATATTAATTTTGTCTATAATTTTCACTTTTATTGGTTGCTCTAAAGAAGTAGGATTAGAAGACCTTCACGAAAGGGATGGCAAGTATTATAAAAGTAATCAAGTTGCCGAATATACAGGTGAAATAATTTCTTATTATAGTAAAAACAAAATAAAAAACAAAGGGTATATTGATAATGGGTACAAAGTAGGAGAGTGGATTACTTTGTATGAAAATGGTGAAATCAAAGAGGAAGGAACTTATAAAAAGGGGAAAAAAGACAACGAGTGGAATTCTTTTTTTGAAAATGGTAATAGATTTTCATATGGAATTTATGCATCAGGTATAAAAATAGGAGAGTGGACTACTTTTTTAGAAGAAAGCCCTAGTGATGGAGTATGGACATTTTATGACGATTTAGGGGTGAAAGCTGTTGAAGGTAATTTTGTCGGAGTTGATCAAGTGGGAGTTTGGAATAATTTTTACCCTAGTGGTGTAGTGGCATCCAGTGAAACTTTTGTGAGAGGTATTAAAAATGGGGATTGGTTTTTATACGACAAAAAGGGAAACATAACATCTCAAGGTGTGTATATAAATGGGGTAAAGAAATAAAAAGCTAGCCAAATTGGCTAGCTTTTTATAGTTATTATCTTTTTTAGAAATATAAATCTCTTTTACTATCTTTAACTTCTGCTAATTTAACTAGTAGTGATTCCTTCGTTTCATCACTTAGCCGAGATGTGTCTATACTATTTTCTATGAGATCATATCCAACTTTTTTAGTTGCAGGACTAGCGTAATCTTCTAAATATTCAGCTAATGTCAGAATAGCATTAGGAGTACAAAAATTGTGGATAAATCCTGGTTTTGAAAATTCCATAAAATGTTCTCCAGTTCTACCTAATCTATAACAAGCTGTACAAAATGAAGGTGTAAATCCATTTTCTAAAAGTTCTCTTAATATATCATCTAAACCTCTAGAGTCTCCAATTTTAAATTGTTCCTTGTCTAAATCCTGTTCCTCTTCGTTTTTTTTACTTGAATATCCTTGTAACTCTATTTGAGTTCCTGCATCGATTTGAGAAACTCCTAACTCCATACATTCACGACGTAATTCTGGTGTCTCACGAGCTGTTAATATAAGCCCCGTGTAAGGTACTGCTAATCTCAATATTGCGATTATTCTTTTCAATTCCATATCACTAATCAAATATTGGTCATCATGGTCAACACCAGACGCTTCATTTAATCTAGGAAACGAGATAGTATGTGGTCCCACATTATAGTTTTTTTCTAAGTGTTCAACATGTTGCATCAACCCTAGAACTTCAAATTTCCACTTATATATTCCAAATAATGCTCCAATTCCTACATCATCAATTCCAGCTTCCATAGCACGAGTAAGACCAAATAATCTCCATTTAAAATTAGACTTCTCTCCTCTAGGATGTACTTTTCCATATGATGCTTCATGGTATGTTTCTTGGAATATTTGATAAGTTCCAATTCCCGAATCTTTTATAATTTTAAAATCTTCAATAGTTTGAGGAGCGGCATTTATATTTACCCTTCTAATCTCACCATTTCCTTTTTTGACTGTATAAGTTTTTAGAACTGTATCTCTAATATATTCCGGAGAATAGTCAGGATGAGTTCCGTATACTTGGATAATTCTCTTGTGCCCTTCGTCAACTAAGGCCTCTATTTCTTTTCCTAATTCATCTAATGAAAGTGTCTTTCTAGTCATCTGCTTATTTTCTACATTAAATCCACAATAAGTACACGAGTTGGTACATTTATTTCCTAGATAAAGGGGGGCAAATAAAACAACTCTATCCCCATATACATCTTTTTTTATAGCTTTAGCAAGATCAAACATTTCTTTTATCTTCTCTGG
>JAGLEA010000236.1 GCA_023145315.1 Psychrilyobacter sp. | reverse complement strand
TCTTCATCTGTAGGAGTCTTTATGATTAAAGATTCTATTAATTCTGAATCTATAAAACTTTTTTCTCTAACCTCTTCTTTCCACGGTAATTTGATCATTGTAACCTCCATAGATTATATCATCTATATTTTTATAAAAATATTTTATTTAAAGAATATTCTTAATTTATAGAAAAAATACGTTATTTTAAACTTTATTAAATAGTTTCTTGTTTCTTTAAATTCTTTCCATTTTCCGTCCTTTAGCCTACTAGGACCAGCATTATATGCAATCAACATCTTATTTCTATCCAAATCATATCGAGTTAAAAGATGGGAAAGATACATTGTACCTATCTCCATATTGTACACTGGATCTATTAATTTTTCTTTTGAATACTCTACTTCATTAATCGAGGCTACCCACTGAGCTGTAGAAGGAATTAGTTGCATTAGTCCTACTGCACCCTTGTGTGACACAACTTCTTGACGAAAATCACTCTCTATTTTTATAACAGAATAGATTACTTCTTTTTCCACATTATATTTTTTAGATATATTCACGATTTCAGGGTAGTACGGTAGTGGAAAATACTTCACAATACTTACTATTCCAATAAATCCTAAAAACAAAAGAAAAAACAATAGATAAGTAACTTTTCTCATCATATTTTATTCTCCAAAATTAAAATCAGTTTGTCTTAAAGATTCATATAAAACAATCGCTGCCGAGTTAGAAAGATTTAGAGATCTTCCCATTTTTATCATTGGAATTGTAATACATGTTTCTTTGTTAACTTTTAGTATTTCTTCTGGAACTCCTCTTGATTCAGGTCCAAAAACAATAAAATCATCTTTCTTGTAAGTAACATCTGAATATCTTTGAGTTGTTTTTGTTGTTGCAAAATAAAACTTTGATTCAGGATAACTAGACATTAGTTCTTCTAAAGAATCCCATTCATGTAGATCGATATGTTGCCAATAGTCAAGTCCTGCTCTCTTTATTTGTTTCTCATCTAAGGAAAACCCTAGCGGTTTTATTAGGTGTAAAGAGGTGTTCGTAAGTACACAACTTCTACCTATATTCCCTGTATTGTATGGTATTTCTGGTTCCATTAAAACTATATTCATAAAATTACTCCTTTATTAATGTTATTTCTGTCCATTTAGTGTGCTCTGATTTAATAGAAAATTCCAAGTTAGACTTTTTAAAAGCTTCTTGTGCTATAGTAAGTCCTAATCCCGTTCCATAAAGTTTAGAAGAATAAAAAGGTGTAGTCACTTGATTTATTAGATCTTCCTGTATTCCTATGCCGTTATCTCTAATTGTAATCACTTCTTTTTTGTCCGATGATATTACAATTTGTATATACCTATAATCTTTCTCAAAATCACAATTTTCTATAGAATTCTTCACTATATGATTGAATGCTGTTATAAGTTTTTGTTCATTACAATATAATTTTAAATCTTTTTCTACTAAAAAATAAACTTTAATTTTTGATTTTTCTAAATGTTGTTTCAAGTTATCTAAAGCTTTCCGAATAACGCTAGAGAGTTTAAAAATTGTTGTTTCATTTTTTACGATATCATTGGAGTATTCATCAACATCACCGCAAAGTTTAACAAGATTATTCGATTCTTTAACAATATAATCTAAATATATTTTAACTTTTTCTGGATCATCAAGTTTCTTCTTTGCTAAAGCTGCAAACCCTACAATAGAAGATATCGGTGTTCTAAGTTCATGAATTATTGCAGTCGCAAAAGACCCTACAGTTTGTAGTCTTATGTTTTCTAACTCATGATTTTCCAACTCTTTAGTGTATAAATACTGTGAAAAATTGTATTTAAATAATTCTAAAATTTGCATCTCTTGAGGTGTAAATTCGAATTCAGATTCCACATTACTACAAAGTATAAAACATCCATAGTATGTTTTATGATGATATATTGGAATAATTGTAAAGTTTGAAAACCTTTTAAGTAAGCCAAAATTTTCAACACCATCAAAGCTTTTTAAATTAACCTCTATATCGATATTTTTTAAAGAATTTTCAAGAAACTCGTCTCCTACAGGGATTCCTTTTTCTAGACTATCTATCAAAAACTTTACATCTTCTTCGGTTAAATTTTTATCTTTAAAGTATGAATTAATATGTCTTAAAGTTTTATTTTGTTTATTATATTTTAGAAAGTACCCCTCAGTAAAACCAAAATTTAATTTATCTATTATATTTAAAAGAATAAAAAAAACAACTTTCTCTACATTTTTTTCAGTATGTATAGTCGCAGCTATAGTTTCTAAAGAATCTAAATAAGCATTCATAGATATATCTTTTAATTTTTTCAACATAAAATCACCCTTTATTTTAGAAGTTTTCGGTACTCTGCAGCACTTATTTTTCCATTTTTTATAGTTGTTGATAGTGAAACTTTTGTTTGTATTCCAGCAATATACCCGCTATTAAGCGAATGAATATGAGTAATAGCTATAGCTAGTGCATCTGCTGCATCATCTGGTTTTGGAATCTCGTCTAGTTTTAAAATTCGTTGTACCATTAATTGTATTTGTTTCTTTTCAGCACGACCATATCCCGTTATCCCCATCTTTATTTGGAGTGGGGTAAAAGATACTTGAGGAATATTATTTAATTCTCCACAAAGTAATATAACTCCCCGAGCTTGTCCAACTGAGATAACTGTTTTTGCATTCTTAAAGAAAAATAAATCTTCTACTGCCATGTTTGTAGGAGTATATTTTTTTAATATTTTGTTTAATTCTTCAAAAATTATAACAAGCCTTTTCTCCATTGATAATTCTTTCGAAGTATAGATACAACCATAATCTACAACACTGTATTTCCCGTTTATATAATCTATAATTCCGAATCCGACAATGGCTGTTCCAGGATCTATTCCAATAACTCTCATGATATCGCCCTCTACTAAACTTCTATTATTTTAAATATACATAATATTAGCATAAATTATAATAATTTTCTATAAATAAAAAGGAAACAATCGAGTGTAAGAGTATACCATAATAGAAAAAAAGAAAAGATTTTAGGAGGCTAAGATGAACATTTCCAATTATTTAAAAGAGATAAGTCATTACCCACTCTTAACACGAGATGAAGAAGTCGATGTCTCAAAGCATATTCTAGAAGGGGATACAGATGCTCATGAAACACTAATAACATCAAATTTAAGATTAGTTGTAAGTATTGCAAAAAATTATACAAAATTAGGAGTTCCCATTCAAGATTTAATTCAAGAGGGAAATATAGGATTGATGAAAGCTGTAGAAAAATTTGATTATACTATGGGAAGAAAGTTTTCCACTTATGCTACATTTTGGATAAAGCAAAGTATTTTAAGATATATATCATCTAACAAAGGTGTAATCAGATATCCGGTATATATCTATGATAATCTTTCAAAAATAAAAAAATTCAAAGCTAAGTATAAATCTGAATATAATTCTGATCCGACAATTGAAGTGATTTCAGAGAATACAGAGCTAAAAGTTAGAGATATCAAGAGATATCTTAGGTTAGACAGTGTTACATTTAACTCTTTAGAGGATAGTTTCGGGGAAGGTGGAAACCTACATGGAATAATAGCTGATGAAAATGAATTTATAGAGGAAAAATTAATTATTAAGAGTGATAAACAAAAATTAATCGATACTTTAAATATATTAGGTACTAAGGAAAAAGAGATAATTATATATAGATATGGATTACTTGATAACGAAGTTTTAACATTAGATGCGTTAGGTAAAAAATTGAACTTAACGAGAGAACGTATTAGACAATTACAGATAAGAGCTTTGAACAGATTAAGAATATACCTTAAATACCATAATTAGTAAAAAGGAGTAGGTAACTATGGGAAAAGAAAAAATAAAATCAATTGTAGCCAGTGCTGTTTGCGCAACATTTCTATTAACACAAGCGCCTGCAACGGCTTGTACTGCTCTAAACTTAAAAGCTGCTGATGGCGGTGTTATTGTTGGTCGAACGATGGAGTTTGGAGTTGATGTTCAATCTGATGCGGTTGTGGTGCCTGCGGGAAGTAAGCTAACAAGTTCACTGCCTAATAAAGCAAACGGCATACATTACACCACTAAATATGGC
>JAGLEA010000235.1 GCA_023145315.1 Psychrilyobacter sp. | reverse complement strand
AACGAAAATAATGGCCATACTCTAAAATAATACAGAAATATTGGTGTTAATATTATTTGAATAGAAAAACTTAAAATCAGAAAATCTAAAATTTTATATTTATTATATTTTTTAGGTATCGTAATATACTCTTTTATTTTCGGATATAGAAAAAGTATCCCTATGAGGGCTAAATATGACATTTGGTAGGAGATACTCCTCATTGCATATGGATTTATAAAACTCGATATGATAAATGAGATTATTAGTGCTTTTTTCATCTCTCGCTCTTCATAAAATATTTTTGCTCCTAAAAATATCATTCCCATTATATAAGCTCGCATTACTGATGGAGTAAATCCAACACCATAGCAATAAGCTGTTAAGATTACTCCAGATAAACTATATCTCATTTGATAAGGTAAATTTTTAAGTAAAAATAAGATTGTTAATATAATTATACCTATGTGTAACCCTGATATTACTAATAAGTGGGACGTTCCAGTATAATTAAATTTCTCTCTCACTTCATTAGAAATGACATCTTTTCTCCCTAAAAGTACTGCTTTAGTAAAATCCTGAAATTCATATGGAAATGTTTTTGTCATTTCTTCTATTTTTTCGTTTAGCTTTCTTTTTACAGGTGCTTTTAAAAAAGTTTCTTCTAAAACTTCTATTTCTACAAGACTATCTTCAATATCCAATATATTTCCTTTAATCTCATATCGGCCATCTTCTAAGGATTTATCTAATATAGGAAAATAGTTTATTTTTGAATACTTATTTTCAATTTTTATTATTTTCCCACGATCAGAGGTTATCTCTATTTCTAAATTATAATTTCTATTTTTTTCTATGCTTTCTATAGTTCTAAAGTGAAAATTAGAAGATAATATCAATAAAATACCCATTAAAATCATAACTTGTTTCATATTTTTTTCTCGAATATAGATAAACATAACAAATAGGAGAGTACAAAGCAATGCTTCCCACCCTCCTAAAATATTAATTCCTACTATGAATATTAAGTTTATTAAAAAAATATGTGTTAGATTCACTAGAATACCACCCTGATTAACAGTCTATTCTAGTTTACATATTTTTTGCTTTATTTCCTTTTATTTTTCTATTATTATGTATGTCTATTTTTTCAAAACTTGTTCTGTGATTGAGATTTTTCCGTGGATATATTTTATTTATTTGGCTCTTCTACCTCTATACCACTACCTACCCATACTTTAGGTGACATACTGTGGTTTTTCTCTTTATATCCAATACCAAATATTGGATTATCTGGGAATGTTAGAAGTGTGAATTGAACTGCTAGACGATCTTCATACTTTCTGTTGTGTCTGTTATACTCTCTTGTAAATCCAACACCCCATTCATAGTATCCCATCTCTTTTCCTATATAGGCACCCCACTCATCATCTTCATCTACTTCTGTTTTGTAAGTAACCTTAACATTCCATCCTTGGCTAGGTTTTCCTATTCCAGCTATACCACGAAATTCATGCTCTTGTTTAGTGACTTTTCGTAAATAGTTATTATCAAAACTAGCTTCTTCACGATATTTATATCCTAAACCATATCTTTTATATGAAGTGTACAGATCCCCTTCTAGCTCTTTTGAGCTCTCATAAAAGTTTTTGTTTTGACTATATGCTTCTCTATTAACTTTCGCCATAAGCGAGAGTTTGAAAAACTTTTTATATTCCGGCCTTTCCATTTCCTGTAACATCATAGAATTTAAACGGAAATCTAGTTGATTGTCATTTCTTTCATTTAGTATTGATCGAACACGACTAATCTCTTCTCCTGTAATATCTAATGAGTTTTTATTATACTCTGCTGCTGCATAGCTTCTTAACTCTTGATCGGTAAACCTTTTATCACGATACTCATATCTAAATGATACTTGATCTACTGAAAAATCCTTTAAACTTTGAGTTGGACCATACTTATAAACTCCATAAGTTACTTTAAAATAGTGTTCTATATCTCCACCATTTAAATAACTAGCTCCTAAAACATCACTATTTATATTGAAAGTATTAGTTTCATCATCGAAACGAGTATCAACACCATGTGTATATGTAAAATTGTATACATCTAGATCATTTTTTAGTTCTAAACCATATGTAGATTCTTTCACTTCTTCTATTGCTCCATAATTATAATTAGGATCAGTTACGACTAAGTGGCTAGATTCTAGTAGTGAGTAATCGATATTTTCTTGTCCATAGTAAAATCTAATAGCATCATTAAAGTAGAAGCTACCACCAAACTTTTCATTAGTTAGATCGTTGTGCTCATCTTTATAGGTATAACCTGTAGGAGTTAGTTCTCCACGAGTATACCTTTTATCTAAATCAAAATACAAGTTTAATTTTTTCTCATCATCAACTAAAAAATCAATATTATTTGTAAATAAATCACCTTTTTTGCTAGTTTTATCATAAGCATCATTAGTTTGCTTGTAACCAGTACTAAAAATAGTAGTAGTATTTCCAAGATCAAAAGTTACCTTATCTTTTAATTCGTTGACATTATCTTTATTCTTAAGTCTCACTTGTCCATTGTATTCAGAATTACCAGTACGGTCACCATTATTATAAGTATATAGTTGACCAAAGTAGTTAAATTCATTTTTTAATTTCAGATCGATATCTCTAAAATGATCTTTCGTATTATCAAATAGGTCTAGTTTATGATTAAAATTAACTTGATGTCTTAAAGAAGAATCTCCACCAGTATTATCCTTTGAGTAAGTGTCGTATCCTTTTGTATAGTCATCATATCTTATGTTATATCTTAATCCTAGATCTCCTAATATTCCTAGAGATAGCATCTTATTTTCTAACTCTAATTGAGTAAAATTCGACTCATTTTCATACCTATTATAAGAATCTCCTTCTATATTATTTGCATAGTTATAGATTCCCTCTCTATCCCAAACTTCCTCTTTAGAACGACCAAAAGTAAACTCTAACCTATATTGATTATATAAAAATTCTGTAGCAAATTGATCTTCAGTTGTATTCTCATAGATGATATTTTCTTCCTTGTTATATTGTTGATCTCTTAGATTAAATTTTGTGTTTGCAGAAGGGTTACTAGTATTTTGAGAACCAGAAGCCCATCTAAATGGATCATCATCGAGATTTAATTTTTCTTCCTTTCTAATACCGTTATATTTTAATTTATAATTTATATTGGTATTAAAAAATGAATATTCTCCTAACTCTAATTTAAATTTATCACTATTATCAATATCATATTTTAAAACAGACCACGGTGTGTACTCTATATGGCCACCTTGTAAATTAACTAAATCTTCGTAGTCTGGAGTTCGTTCCCAAGATCTTAATTTTCTAAGTTTGTCTCCTTTTTCATGATCATATGAAAAATAAACCTTGGGTTCCTTTAAGTTTATTGCTGCACCAAAGTTTTCTCGTCGTGATTGATCATCGTCATCTGCATTAGTTGAACCTGGATCAAGATCATTCATATAGTCATAATAAGCAGAGATCATATAGTCACTATTATCTTTTTTGAAACCAAAATCAGCAAATAATTTATTATCTAATTGAGAACCAAAAGATGCATCATCCATTTGATCATCAACTAGTTGTCTATAGGCATCTTCTCCACCAGCTAATAATTTAACCTTTGAATATACTTCTAAATCTCCACGATCTCCTAATCCTTTAAATTTTGAATCCATAGTAAGGAAATTAATAGCCTC
>JAGLEA010000234.1 GCA_023145315.1 Psychrilyobacter sp. | reverse complement strand
ACTCCTACTTCTTCACCTGTAAATCCCAATTTTTCCTCAGTTGTTGCTTTCACACTCACTCTACCTATAGGTAACTTTAGCTCTTTCGCCAATTTTTCTCTCATCTCTAATATATAAGGCTTTAATTTAGGTTGTTGCATTACTATTTGTGAATCAATATTCACTATTTCAAATCCCTTATTATCTATAAGTTTTTTTACATGATTCAATAACTTTATACTTGAGATACCACTATATTTTTCATCAGTATCTGGAAAATGTTGTCCAATATCTCCTAAAGCTAGTGCCCCTAATAATCCATCCATAATAGCGTGGATCAATACATCTGCATCTGAGTGACCGAGTAATCCCTTTTCAAAAGGAATTTCTATCCCTCCTAAAATTAATTTTCTACCCTCTACCAATCTGTGAACATCATAACCATTACCTATTCTATACATAGTTTTCTCCTACTTCAATTCGGTATAAATTTTATCATAAAATTCTAATATTTCTTCTTTTGTTACTGTAGAAGTCCCTGTTCTACCAACTACTACTCCTGCTGCTACATTTGCTATCTTTGCAGCCTCATGCCATGTTGCTCCTGCTGCTGCTGCTAGTGTAAATACTGATATTACAGTATCTCCTGCTCCTGTTACATCGTAAACTTCCTTTGCAAAGGTAGGGATATTTAGAAGCTCATCTTCTAAAAATATACTCATTCCCTCTTCACTCCTTGTTAATAGTAAAGTTTCTAACTTTAACTTTTTCTTTAGCTCCTTTCCTAACTTTTCTGTATCATCTATCTTTGTTAATCCCATACACTCCATAGCTTCCTTTCTATTAGGAGTCATAGAAGTCGCTCCTACATAGTTCATAGCATTACTTGGTTTAGGATCTACAGTTACTATTATATTATTTTCTCTAGCCAATTCTATTACTTTTTTTGATAAAGTTGCTGTTAATACCCCTTTGTCGTAATCAGATAGGATTATTGCATCTAGATTTTTTATCTCTTTTTTTAGATTAGTTAAGATTTCTTCTTCATGAGCCTCTGTTATATCTTTTTTATCTTCCCAATCTAACCTAAGTAGTTGCTGGTTATGTGCTAATATCCTTCTTTTTACTATAGTTGGTCTATCCTCAGCATAGACTATATTTTTAGTATCTATATTTGATTCTTCTAATTCTGTTAACATTCTTTCACCATTTGAGTCTTTTCCTACCACACCAAATGATAGTGCTTTACACCCTAGAGTAGATAAGTTATTTAAAACATTTGCTCCTCCACCTAGTACAAATCTTTCTTCCTTTACATTTACTACTGGTACTGGTGCTTCTGGAGATATTCGTGTTACCTCACCTATGATATAGTCATCTAGCATCATGTCGCCGATTACACCTATTTTTATATTATCAAATTTATCCAAAATATCTTTTAATCTAACCTTCACAACCATTTTAGCCTCCTCATTACTCTCACTAAAGTCATATATTCATTTTAGTATAACACCTTAATAAGTCTTTATCAATTTTAACTTCCTACACGATATTAAAAAACATTAGAATTCATATCTTAAGCCTGTTCCTAAAAAATAATTAGATCTTTCATTGACTAAAGGGGAGTTTCCTATTCCTTCAGAAGCATATTGCATCTCTACTAATCCAAATATCGATAGCTCCCTCGTTATATAAAAACTTCCAACTAACCCCAATGAAGGAACTACAGAATATTTTTTAACACTATAATCTTTCGTTAATTTATCTCCTAAATCTCTATCTACCTCTTCATCAGAAACTCCAAAATAGTAATTTACTATATTTTTATCAAATACTGTTAAATTTGCTTGTGGTATTAGCACAAATCTTCTAGCCAGTACAAACATTCTAGAAACTCCTAATGTAGAAGCTATTCCGTACTTTCCACCTCTCAAATTCCCTGTGAAAACTATTTTTTCATCTGTAGTGTAAGCTAATTTAAGTCCCCCTTCTACTTGAGTTTTTCTATCATCTATTTCCTGATAACCCTCTTCCATATCTGATCCTCTCAGCTGTTTAGAGTTCAGGGATGAACCTACACCCTGAAGTCCTAGCCCACCAAATATTTGGGTATATCCTGTTATTTTTAGTTTAGGAGTAAGGTCATATTTATATCCTAATTCCGTTTCTTTTAAGTAGTATCCATTTTTTTCTATTCCAATCACAGGTAGATAGGATACATTTTTTTTATCTACTTTGTATAGGTATGATCTAGATTCTGCAAAAGCCCCTATATAGAGTTTCCATTCTGATTTTTCGGTTACCTTGTTTTCTTCTGTAAAACTTAGTGTTGATACTACTAATATTAGCATTATAATTATTTTTTTCATCTATCCTCCTGATTTTTATAAGATCTATATCTCTAGTTTTTTAGCTACTTCATATAAATAATTTACCTTACGCTTCATCTGTAGTCCCTCATTAATATCATGATTTACAAGTTTATTCTGCTCTATTCCTACAGATTTATTTCCAAGCCCTTCTAATAGTAAATCCACAGCATATATACCCATACTCGTTGCTAAGACTCTATCTTTAGCATTCGGTCTTCCACCTCTTTGTATATGTCCTAATATCATGGGATTAGTTTTATAACCTGTCCTCTCTTGTACTTCTTTAGATAGGTCTATGACATTCACTATTTTTTCAGCAATAGCTATGATTACATGTCTCTCTCCTTTCTCGTGTAGTAAACTAACTTTTTCTATCAATTTTTCTTTCGAAAATCCTGTTTCATTAGTAATAACTATATTACACCCTGTAGATATTCCAGCATATAAACTTAAATCACCACAATATCTTCCCATAAGCTCTACAATATTACATCTTATATGGGAGTTAGAAGTATCTCTTAGTCTGTCAATTGCTTCTACTGCTGTATTTAGAGCAGTGTCAAATCCTATTGTATAGTCTGTAGAAGTAATATCATTATCTATAGTTCC
>JAGLEA010000233.1 GCA_023145315.1 Psychrilyobacter sp. | reverse complement strand
TTAGCTACTGCTTTTTCCCTTATTTTTATATCTACAAATTCTGGTAATCTTGCACTATAGAGAAATGTTCCCCCTTGATGTATTATATTTGTCACATCTTTTGGTTCTAATTTTTTATAATTCCCTTCTACTAACCCCTTATATCCCTCATATATCCCATAAACATCTATACCGACCTTTGTTCCATAGTATACTACTGCACGAATAGCAGCATTCATCCCTGGAGAATCTCCTCCAGACGTTAAAATTCCTATTTTTTTTATTTTCATAATTCAACTCCTTATTTTTTTATAAAGTTATTTATAATAATAATAACTTCATATTAACATAGATATTTAAAAATATAAAAGAAAAATTAAAGAATACCACCTTCTAAAATAAAAAAATAAAAAATATGATTCTTGACTTTTTTACTATACTTATAGTATACTAACTAAGTAATTAAAAATTAAATAAAAATCTTATTGAGAGTGACTGAGGGAATTGGCCCTATGACGTCCGGCAACCCCCTTTTTAGGGAAGGTGCTAAATCCAAACAACTTTGTGTTGTGAAGATAAGAGGAATTAACATTAACCTCTTATTATTCTAAATAAGAGGTTTTTTAGTTGAAAAAATATAATTAAATTAACCATTATACTAATATAACATTCAAACTTGAGATAAACTCAAGAGGAGGAAACATTATGACAAATCAAACTTACTTTACATCAGAGTGTGTATCACCAGGACATCCAGACAAGATAGCAGACCAAATATCAGATGCAGTATTAGATGCATGTTTAGAACATGACCCTGCATCTCGTGTAGCATGTGAAACTTTTTGTACTACTGGACAAGTTGTAGTTGGAGGAGAGATCACAACTACTACCTATGTTGATATTCAAAAAATTGTTAGAAGTAAAATAGAAGAAATAGGATATAGAACAGGAATGGGATTTGACAATGACTGTGGAGTATTAAATGCTATCCATTCTCAATCACCTGATATTGCTCAAGGTGTAGATACAGGAGGAGCTGGAGATCAAGGTATTATGTTTGGAGGAGCTGTAGATGAAACACCTGAACTTATGCCATTAGCACTAGTTTTATCTAGAGAGATTATCAGAGAATTAACAGACATTACTAGAAGTGGAAAGTTAGAATGGGCTAGACCCGATGCTAAATCTCAAGTAACATTAGCTTATAATGAAGATGGAACTATAAGTCATGTAGAAACAGTAGTTGTTTCTGTACAACATAATGAAGATGTTACTAATGAACAAATAAGAGAAGATGTTATCAAATTAGTGATAACTCCAGTTTTAGAAAAATATAATTTAGATATTAAGAAAGTAAATAATTTCCATATCAACCCTACTGGTAGATTTGTTATTGGTGGCCCACATGGAGATGCTGGTCTTACTGGTAGAAAGATAATCGTAGATACATATGGTGGATTTTTCCGTCATGGTGGGGGAGCATTCTCAGGAAAAGACCCTTCTAAGGTTGATAGATCAGCAGCTTATGCCGCTAGATGGGTAGCAAAAAATATTGTAGGTGCTGGATTTGCCACTAAGTGTGAAGTTCAGTTATCATATGCAATTGGTGTAGATCATCCTACTTCTATTAAAGTAGATACTTTTAGAACTGGAAGTGTAGAAGAAATAAAATTAGCAGCGGCTGTAATGAATGTTTTTGATCTTTCTCCTAGAGGAATTGAACAAGCACTAGAACTTAGAACTCCTAATTTTAAATATCAAGATCTAGCTGCTTTCGGACACATCGGTAGAACTGACATTGATCTGCCTTGGGAAAGATTAGATAAAATTGAAGAACTTAAAAAAGCAACTAAGTAAAATATATAATCCTAAAAAAATCTCCTAACTGCATAGACAGTTTAGGAGATTTTTATTTATTTTCTTCTATTTTTTATATAGTTTGCTAATTCCATATGTTTTCTTGCTTTTTCTCCAAAGGTATCAAACATTATTTTTTTAGCTTCCTCTACTTTTTCTTCTAATATTTCCTTTGTTTTTTCCATTCCAAATATTGATGGATAAGTTGATTTTTCTAATTCAATATCACTTCCTATGGGTTTTCCTAACTCCTCAAAAGTTCCTTCAATATCTAAAATATCATCCTTTATTTGAAATGCTAGTCCTATTAGTTCAGCATATCTTTTTAGAACTTCTTTTTTCACCCCTTCTATACCAGCTATTATACATCCACATTCTATAGGTAACATGAGTAGTTTCCCTGTTTTATGAGTATGAATATATTGCAGTGTAGGTAGATCTATTTTTTTTCCTTCTGACTCTATATCTACCATTTGGCCTCCAATCATCCCATTAACACCAGAATAATTAGAAACTAACTTCATCAACTCTACTACTTTTTTTGGCTCTATATTTGCTCTAGCTACTAAATTAAATGAGTGAGTTAGAAGAGCATCCCCTATTAATATAGCTTCAGCCTCTCCATATTTTCTGTGAGTAGTGAGTTGACCACGACGATATTCATCGTTATCAAGAGCTGGGAGATCATCATGAACTAGTGAGTAGGAGTGGATAAATTCTATCCCACTACCTATAGACAACCCTTTTTCTTCCTCTATATCTAATAGTTCTAGTGTCATTAGTAGGAGGATTGGTCTTAACCTTTTTCCACCATTTAAGACAGAATATTTCATTCCATTTGCTATTATACTAGGATAATGCAACTCTTCTAAGTATTCTTTCAAGGCTTGGTCTACCCTATTTTTTTTTTCTTCTAGATATTTTTTCATAATTGCCCCTTTATTCAAAATCTTCTACAATTATTTCACCATTTTTCTCCATAACTTTTTTTATTTTCCCCTCTGCTTTTTCTAATATTGCACCAGATTTTTCTAATAGTTTCATTGCTTTTTCATATTCCTTCATAGATTCATCTAGATCCATCCCACCTTCTAACTTTTCTATTATTCCGTCTATCTCGCTTAAATTTTCTTCAAATGTTTTAACTTTTGCCATATCATTCCTCCTAATTTATTTATTTTCTGATTTTACTCCTATTCCATATCGAGTAAAATCATATCTGTATTCCTGAATCTTGTTTAGTTTTTCAATTTTACCTGTTTTAGAATTATAGCTTTTCTTTTCTTTATAGAAAGAAACCTCTTCCTCTATTTTATTAAAATAATTTTGCCCATAATAATTATTTAAAACTACTCTTGTCATCTCGATATCATTTATTTTTGACAGTATTTGCAGTTCCTTAGTATCTAATATATATCCTTTCTCTAAAAATAAATTTAACCCTATAATATATTTTTGTATAATAATTCTTTTCATAGGAGTTCCTTTCTTTTCCTTAGAATGAAGGTTTACACCAGCCTCTAGAAGAATCTTAATAATTTTAAAGTTTTCTAATCTCACAGCTTTAATTAATAGAGAGTTCCCTTCTAATGAAGAGTTTAGTTTAACTTCTTTTCTAATCAAGTATTCTACCATCTTCTCTCGCTCTAGCGAAACAGCATAAAACATAGGTGATTCTAATTCTATATTTGCTCCACTTTTAATTAAATATTTGAAAATTTCATGATTTTCTATCCTTATTGTTTGCTTTAATACTGTCTCTTCTACTTCTTCGTATCTACGTAGAGCATCTAAATCAGCGTTTTTTTCTACTAATAGTTTAACTAATTCTAAATTTTCATAATAAACAGCTATAAATAGTGGTGTCATATTATATTGTGGTTCTCTTGTTTCTATATTTGCTCCTAAATCCAATAATTTTTTAACATTTTTTAACATATTCTTCTCACACGCTAGTAGTAGCATCTCATCTAAATCTATTTTTTTCTCTGAGTTTCTAATTAATTTATCTACTATTTCACCATCGTCTACACTAGATATGATAGCTTTTACTCCTAAATCTTTAGAATTATTTTCTATAAGATATTTGATTCCTACTTTCCCACCATCTACATATATTAATTTTCTAAATAATTTTGTAGGAGATATTAATTTAGGAATTCTCCTACTTTTTTCAGTCTTAGTTTTAAAGTTTATCTTCCCATCTAAGATGGCAACTACTTCACCTATATTTTTTTTTTGTTTACTAAAAATGTACTCACCACTTAAATTTTCAAACTCTTTTATTGATAATTTTTGATTCTTTATCTTTTTATCTGATAAAGAAATTATACTATTTACAACTTTCAACGCTTTTTTATTTTTATCTACTTTTTTTCTCATACTATCTATCAATTCTTTCCTACCTGATTTAATAGCATAGTCATAGCTCAATTCTATATTTCCTTTTTTCCCTTCTAAGATAGATAATTCTTCATGATTTTCACTTATTTTATAATATCTTTCTGCTTTTTCATAATTTTTCATATTAGAAGCATGTTTACCTAGATTATCTATAACTACATATTTTTCTAAAACTTTTGATAAAAGATCATCATTTTCTATAATATAATTCATAGTTTTTTCCGTTCCATTTTTATCAAAAAAATTCTCTCCATCTAATTCTATTTTTGCTTCTTTTATATATTCCACTGCTTTTGCTTTCTCAAATGCCGATATTGCTTCTCTAAATAGCCCATTTGACAAGAGTTTTTTCCCCTCTTTTAAAAAATCTTCCTCCCCACTTTTTAAAGTGAAATTTCTCCTACCTTCAGCAGTTAATTCTACTAATGAATCTTTTATATTTTCTATTAATTTGTTTTTATAATCTTTTTCCATAAGTAGTAACCGTGTTCTTGCTCTAGTTATTCCTACATATAGTAAATTAAAGTAATATCTATATAGTTGATTTTGTTTTACTTTATTCGTAAAAATTTTATTCCAATGCTCTTTAAACTCACTTCCAAAATCATATAAGATAACCGAATCATATTCGAGCCCCTTTATATCTTGTACTGTTAATATTTTAT
>JAGLEA010000232.1 GCA_023145315.1 Psychrilyobacter sp. | reverse complement strand
TTGGTTTTTAGAAACTGTAAAAAATAAGTTAGAAGAGATTGACTCTAATAAATAGAAAAAACGCGAATAAAATTCGCGTTTTTTTATTACATGTCAGTTAAATTTTTAATAGCTTCCATATCCTTCCAAGTAAGCCATTTCGGACTACCTTTTTTCTTATCGTGGCTTCTCATTAAAAAATTAGGATCATATAAAGGAATTATTTTTATTCCTCCGTCCCAATTAAATGTTTTACCCCTAATATCATTAATTTTAAGGGAGTTGTCTCTCATTAAGAATCTAGTTGCTTCCTGCCCCATAGTAACTATAATTTCAGGATTTAGAAGTGCTATCTGCATGTCCAAAATTTCTGAATATTTTTCTTTTTCCTCATTAGATAAATCTTTTAATTTAAGATTACACTTTACTATATTAGTCATAAAAAAAGTGTCTGTAGAAAGATCAACAAGATCATAAAGATTTTTAAAAAAAGTACCACTAGTATTTTTTCCTACACGCAAGTTTTCGTCTTCAAATAAATTAGGATCATCACCAATAAATAACAACTTAGCTTTTCTATTTCCACCACCTAGAAGGATTTTTGAATCTTTATCTTCTTGTTTAAAAATTTTACATGAATTA
The DNA here is from genome assembly GCA_023145315.1 of Psychrilyobacter sp. GTDB lineage: Bacteria > Fusobacteriota > Fusobacteriia > Fusobacteriales > Fusobacteriaceae > Psychrilyobacter. Next base: position 8,075 of record JAGLEA010000232.1, on the reverse strand, counting down.
ATCTCAAAATTTAATTCATCCCATAAATTACTTATATTCATATTTTAAGCCTCCTAAGACTAAACTTTTTTTAAACTATATATAGGTGTCACAGTATTTTGTCGAACTATTTCTAAATCAATATTTATATCATTTTTTATCAACTCAAATTCCACAGTATTATAGGCTAAGTTATAGCAATTACTATCCTTACTTACATGAACTAGATATACTTTCTCTAAATTTTCATGATATAATTCTGTTAAAAATTTAGCTGTATCATCATTACAGAGATGACCATTTCTACTCTTTACCCGATTTTTTAAATCCCATGGATACTCACAATTCATAAGCATATCATAGTCATAGTTACACTCTATTATAGCTATTTGAGAGCCTTTAAATTGCTCTTTTACAAGGTTTGTAATATGCCCAATATCAGTGGCTAAAGTTAGTTTTTTATCTTTGTATTCCACAGAAAATCCAACTGTTCTAACAGCATCATGCATCACATCAAAAGGAGTTATTAATACATCTTCTAAATAAAATTTATCCTCTAAAAAATTAAGTTTAGAAGGTTCAACCTTTCCTAATTTATGACTACAAGCATTATAGCTTTCCTCTGTAATATACATAGGGATATTATGTTTTCTAGAGATTATTCCTGCTCCTAGTGTATGATCTCCATGTTCATGAGTGATTAGGAGAGCATTAATATTATTAATATCTTCACCTATCACTTCTAATTTTTCTTTTATCTTCTTTCCACTAAATCCAGCATCTATTAAAATCTTTACTTTATTAACTTCTACAAATATAGAATTCCCAGAACTCCCACTACCCAATATTGAAACTTTCATACTCATCCTCTCATTATATTATTATTTTTTATTATAATTATTATATCATGTTTCACAAAAAAGGCCATAGGAAATTCCTATGGCTAAAAGTTATTTATTCTATTTCTTCATTTTTTTTCTTCTTAATTATAATATTAATATTATCTGCAAATACAACTTTAATAAACAAATATGATAGTCCTAAAAATATAAATGGTAGTAATATAGCATTTGTAATATATATAGTTATTATAGAAACAGATACTTTTAATACTTCTGAGGTAATCTCCTTGAGCTCTACCTGAATTTTTTTTAAGTTAGTAAAAACTACCTCTATTTCATTACTATAACTATCTATACTTTTTGATATTTTTCCACTTAGGTCATACCATTTAGTAGGAGTGGATTCAGATATTTTTCCAGTTGATTTGTTTAGTTCACTCAACTCCTTAGAAATATTAGATAGTTTATCAGTTTCGATTTGTAATTTTATTAATGATGGATCTCTATATTTAGTATTTAAATATTCTGATGTTTTAGATGCCATATAAATATTTAAGGGCAAGATAAAGTAAACACTAGAAAATAATATTATTAAAAATTTAGAAGTTTTTTTCATGATAGAAGTTATATAGTTTTCAAAAAATAATGATGGAGTATAAAGTAGTACTGATAATCCAACCATATAACTTAGTAGTATAGCTGGAAAGTATTCTAAAAATATTTTTTGCACAGAAAGTGATACAACTCCTAGAAAGGAAACTTTCCACATTATGTCGATAGTATCATAGAGTGATTGCACAATATCTCCTACTTGAATAGAAAAATTCCCAACAGCATTTATTCCTATCTCACTCCCTTCAATTACAGCCGTAAAAGCTTTAGTTGCAGATAATGTCAGGAAAATATTTGTACTTTTTTCTATTGAGCTATCTAAATACTCTCTACTAGTGACTACATAAAAATATTTAAATGTATGTTCATAGACAAGACCTATAATCCCAGAAAAACAAAGGAATAAAATAACTCCTAATATAATTAACTTTTTTTTATTTGCTAAAACTCTATCCCTCATAAAAACTCCTTATATTTACCAGTAAATTATTGTATAGTTAAACAATATCCTTATAGAGATTTTAGTCTTTAAAATAGAAAAAGTCAAGATTCTTTTTTATCTATAATTTGAGATAGCAGTGCTGTTAAATGATTTTTCTAAAGTTAAAAAAGTAGTGTCTAAGTCAGTAGTATTAATTTTTATTATCTTACTATTTAGTTCAAATAAAACAGTGTAAAGATCTTCTACTTTTGTAATTCCACAATCAATTGTTATATTTTCAAAATTAAATATCCACTTATTACCTTTTAAAGAAACCTTCATAAAACTCCCTCCCGTTTAGTTATCTTTATTTATATATAACTATAACCTATATATAATATTATGTCAATTGTTTTTATCTTTTTTTAGAGGTAAGTATATAAAAAGCCTAAAAATTGAACATACTTTTTTTAGTATGTCTAGTTTTTAGGCTCGTTTTTCCTATTCTTAAAATTTATTTTTCCCACTCTGCTGTAATCTTTAATCTCTTCATTCCTCTTTTTATCGATCTAGCTTTAAATTTACTAATACCTCTTATTTCAGCTAATTCATCTTCAGTAACTTCTAATATTTTAGATAAACTTTCATATTTTGCTATAATTTTCTCAGTATCCTTTCTAGTTGTTCTACTTACTTTATTTAGGAGTCTATAACCACGCACTTCTAATTCAACATCAAAAGTAGCAGTAGTTTTTCCATAACCTAATACACCGGCAATGTTTTCAACTTCTAATAATTCAAGTTCTCCTAATTCCATTAACTTATCTTTTATAGTATTAAATGTATTTTTCTCTATTTCAAATTTCATATAGTCTTTAATAAAATCTTCTTGTTCTTTTAAAACACCTTGAAATAACTCTTCTAATTGTATTTGTAAAAACTTACCCTCTACTCCCAATTCAATTATAGATTTTTTAACTTCAATCCTGATTCTAATTAACATTTCAAATCTTTGTAAAACTGTCACAACTTCAGAAAGTGTAACCATTCTATCAAATTCTAAAAGAGTTATATTTTTTAATGCACGCTCTAGCACATGTTTATATCTTTCAAAAGTTTTCATAGCTTGATTTCCTTCTAATATAACATCAGCTAATTTTTTTACTTTATACCTATCTTCACCTTTATATAAAGTTATTATATTTCGTCTTTCAGATATTGCAATTACCAAATTATTTGTTTGTTTAGCAACCCTTTGAGCAGTTCTGTGCCTAGTACCACTTTCAAAAGTTTCATATATTTTTTCTGGTTGTAGATGTACATTAGCAAACTTTATATTAGTTGCATCTTTATTTAGTATAATTGCACCATCCATCTTAGAAAGTTCATGCAATCTTTGTGGAGTAAAATTACAGTTTATCTCAAATCCACCATCAAGTAATTCTTCTATATTTTCATGACTATCCAATACAATTAAAGCACCTGTTCCAGAATCTAAAATATTGTCAAGACCCTCTCTAAGTACTGTTCCAGGGGTTATTCTACAAAATATTCTTTTTAATTTATTCTCCATAATCACCTCATCCTTTCTGCAAGTTCTGTTAAATTTTTAAGATATATCATTTTTAAATCATATTTATTACCTTCTATCTCCTTCTTATTCGACAAAGGAAGATAAACTCCTGCAAAACCTAACTTTTCTAATTCTTTTAACCTCTTATCTACAAATGAAACTTTTCTTATTTCCCCTCGTAAACCAAGTTCTCCTAAAGCAGCTATTTTTTGACTAATTTCAATATTTTTAGTAATAGAGATCATAGCCATTACAACTCCTAAATCAGCAGCTCCATCATATATTTTTATTCCACCAGGGATATTTACAAACACATCTTTATTAGAAAGGTTAAGTCCTATTTTTCTTTCCATTACAGCATTTAGTATTTGAATTCTATTTCTATCAAACCCTTGAACAACTCTTTTGGGTATCCCAAATGGTGATTCATTAACAAGAGTTTGCACTTCTAGTAAAAATATTTTAGTTCCTTCTAATACTGGTACTACTATACTTCCTACATTTTTTTCATCTCGTTCACTGAGAAAAAATTCAGATGGATTCTTTACTTCTACCATCCCTTTTTCTTCCATGTTAAATATTCCTAATTCATTTGTAGATCCAAATCTATTCTTTAAACTTCTTAAAATTCTATAAAAAAGACCCTCTTCACCTTCAAATTGTAGAACACAATCTACCATATGCTCTAGTAATTTAGGTCCTGCTACTTTTCCATCTTTTGTAATATGACCTACTAGGAAAAATGAAATATCATGAGTTTTTGCTAATTCTACTATTTTGAGAGTACACTCTCTTATTTGAGTTGTTGTTCCAGGAATAGAATCAAAATTTGAACTATATAAAGTTTGGATGGAGTCGACTACCACCACTTTTGGCTTATTTCGAATAACATAGTCATAGATAGATTCCATTTCTGTCTCACTCATAATAGATATATTATTTCCAGAAACTCCTAATCGATCTCCACGAAATTTCACTTGAGCTGGTGATTCCTCACCAGATATGTATAATACTTCTCCATACTGTGAATATTCATCTACAGCTTGAAGTAGGAGGGTTGACTTACCAATACCAGGATTACCTGTTAGGAGTACTACAGCACCCTTTACTAATCCTCCACCTAATACTCTATCAAACTCATTAAATTTTGTGGTGTATCTAAAGTTTTTTTCTACTTCAACATCTTTGAAGCTAACTACTCTAGTGTTCTTAATTTGTTTTTTCACACTACTTTTTGTAGAAGCACTAGTAACTTCTTCCTCTAGCGTACCCCAACTATTACACTCGGGACATTTCCCTAGCCATTTAGAAGATTCATAGCCACACTCTGAGCAGATATATACAGTTTTTAGTTTAGCCATAAATCCTCCCTTCTTCTTATTTCCCCTAAAGGAAGATCAAAGTTGTTTATTTCATTAATTTTGCTCTATTTTTTACATCATCTATAATTTCTTGTGATATAAATTCGTCTAATTTTGCTCCATGTAGAGCCACTTCTCTCACTAAACTAGCACTAAGGTAGAGGTGTTCCCTTGATCCTGGTAGAAATAAAGTTTCTACTCCTTCTTCAGAAAGAGATTTGTTAGTTAAAGCTAATTGTAGTTCATATTCATAATCAGATACAGCTCTTAACCCTCTTACTATTATAGTTGCTTTATTTTCTAAAACAAAATCGACTAATAAACCATCAAAAGTTTTCACTTCTATATTATCTAAGCAACCTAAGCACTTCTCTACTAATTTTTTTCTTTCCTCTAAATCAAACCAATAAGATTTTTTATGACTATTTAAAATACCGACAATTAGTTTATCTGAAAATTTACTTGTTCTTTTTATAATATCAATGTGACCTTTTGTAATTGGATCAAAACTACCAGCACATACAGCTACTATTTTTTTATTTTTTTCCATCTTATGCCTCCAGCACTATTTCATATTCATAATTTAACTTTTCTTTCTTTTTTTCCAAAATAAACTCTTTTTTTCTTATTCTTACATATTCATCTAAAAAAACAAATGATGTATCTTTCATAAATTTAAATATTTCACTACTAGATACTAATTTTATTTTTTTTATATCCTTTTCTTCAGCAAATTCCCGTACCTCTCTCATAATATCTAAAACAACATTTTCTTTAGATTTTATAAGTCCAGTTCCGTTACAGCTATGGCAAACTTCTTGATAAAAATCAGAGAGTGGAGTTCCTTGTCTTTTTCTTGTCATCTCTATTAAACCTAATTTTGTAAAGTGTACGATATCATTTTTTATCCTATCTTTTTTTAGGTTTTCTCCTAATAGTTCTACAACTTTTTCTTGGTCACCTGCTATTTTCATATCAATAAAATCAATAATTATAATTCCACTTAGATTTCTAATTCGTAGTTGAGTAGCTATTTCTACTGCTGCTTCTAAATTAGTTACAAGTATCGTTTCATCTAGGTTTTGATTACCTACATTTTTACCAGTATTTACATCTATACTAATTAAAGCTTCTGTTTTTTGAATGACAAGATAGCCACCACATTCTAACCAAACTTTTTCTTTAAGTGCATCTTCAAGTCCTTTGTTAGCACCGTAATAATCAAAGATATTTAATGAACTTTCAAACAATTTAACCTTTGTTTTAAATGTATCGTCAGAAAATGCTTTGATATAATCAACTATCTCCCAATATTTTTCCTCGTTATCAATGATAAGTTCACTTATTTGATTTGAAAAAACATCTCTTACTGTACGAGTAACCATATCGTTATCAGAATACAAAACTTCTCCTACTTTAGAAGTTTTCATTTTTCGTGTCACTTTATCCCATTTTTTTAACAAATACTCTATCTCATTTTTTATATGTAAATCAGTCTTTCCACTTGCTGCAGTACGTATTATTACTCCTAAATCTACTGGCTTTTTCTTTTCTATTAATTTTTCTAATCGTGCTCTTTCATCTCTATCAGATATTTTTTGAGAGATAGCTATATGATCATTATTTGGCATAAGCACCATGTATTTTCCTGGTATAGTATATTTAGTAGTTACTCTAGCTCCTTTTTCATCACGCGGTTCTTTGAGAATTTGAACAATTATCTCTTGTCCTTTTTTTAATCTATTTTCTATTTTTATATTTTTATTTTCGTTATTTAAATCAAAAAAATCTCGGATATGCAAAAAAGCATTTTTTTCTAAACCAATATCCAAAAATGCTGCTTCCATTCCAGGCAATATATTTACTACTCGACCCTTATATATATTACCATTTATTCTATTTTGTTGATTTCTTTGTATAAATATTTCCGATAGTTTACCATCTTCTAATAATGCAGCTCTCTCTTCAAAATCATTTATATTCATAATTATTTGATTCATTATATACCACTCTCTAAAATTTTATTTAAGATTTCTTTTCTAGTATATTTAATTTTATTGACTTCAACTATATTTAAATCCATAGTATTGTCTATTTTTATAGTTAATCTATTCATAAAAAATAATTTATTTTTCTTTTTCATTCCTACTATTTTAGAAATATTTTTTTCGTGAGTTACTACTTCTAATTTTTCATATCCCAGGATTTTTAGAAAGTCACCATAAATTTTTGTTTCTACCAATTCTTTAAAAGCTGGATGAAATGGACCACCTATAACAACACCATCCTCTCGAAGATCATCGGAAGGTTGTAATCCTACTCGAATTATATTTATATTATTTAACTCAAATAATGTCATAATAGGAAGTACTCGTTTTATACCATCTTCTAAACTCAGTGGAATAAATTCTTTATTTTTATACATTTTCTCTAGTTTAGTATTATTGATAACTAAAGTTGGGTATATTCTTACCATATCAGGTTTAAATTCCACTACTTTTCTAGCCGTCTCAAAATCTATTAGATCACTAGATCCAGGCAATCCAGGCATAACTTGAATTCCTAACTTAAATCCATAACTCTTTACCATTGCAGAAGCCGCTTCTACAATATGAGCAGGATATCCCCTTTCCGAAAGAGATAATACTCCTTCATCCAAAGATTGAACTCCTAATTCTATAGTTGTGACACCATATTTCTTTAGAAGATCTAAGGTTGTTTTATTTATATAGTCAGGTCGTGTAGATAGTCGTATTCCATCTATGAGTCCACTTTTTATATATGGCTCTACTGTAGCCAAATATTCCTCCTGTATTCGTTTGTCAATTCCTGTAAAGGTTCCACCAAAAAAGGCTACTTCCTTAATAGAATTTTTAGGAAGTAGCTCTAAATACTCTTCTATTATATCTTTAATATCAGAACATGCAACATCAGTTTCACGTCCATTTATTTTTACTTGATTACAAAATACACAAGTATGTGGACAACCAAAATGACTTATAAATATAGGAATATTATAATGTTTCAATATATTTTATTCCCAAAGAATCACAGGCATGTTTTGCGGCTTTTTGCTCTGCAGTCTTCTTATTTTTTCCAGATCCAGATCCTACCAATTCATTATTTATAAAAACTCCAATCTTAAAAAGTTTTTCATGATCAGGACCAATTTCACCTATTAGGTCATAGGTAGGTACTTCTTTATATTTTTTTTGACTATACTCTTGGAGTGTAGTTTTAAAATCTATTAATTCATCATTTTCATAGATATGTTCAATCTCATAGAT
>JAGLEA010000231.1 GCA_023145315.1 Psychrilyobacter sp. | reverse complement strand
TCGAATAAATCTCCTAATATAGATGAACGATCACGTCCACCAGTTATTTCTTCACCCCTACTAAGGTATAGATAATTCCCTAAATTTAATTTTCTAGACATCTTAGCTAATACTGGTTCACTGACTACCATTGATTTTAATTTTGCTAGGTCTCCTTCAGAAGAGTTTTTAAAATTCTTATATAAATATTCAGTAACTACAAGATCTAGAACTGCGTCTCCTAGCAGTTCTAGTCTTTCATTACTTATTTTTTTATATTCCTTATTTTCATTACCATAAGATCTATGGAGTAAGGCAAGCTTCAAAAGTTTTATATCTTCAAAGGTATGACCTAGAATTGCTTCTAATTCTAAGTGCTTTTCCATTTTATAGTCTCCTTATATTGTTGCTATAATTTAGTTTGTATATTTTTTCATTAGTATTATAGCATTGTGTCCACCGAATCCTAAAGATGACGATGCTCCTACTCTAATATCTTTTTTTCTAGCTTCATTAGCAACATAATCTAAGTCACATTCTTCATCAGGATTTTCATAGTTGATTGTAGGAGGCATGATACCTTCATCAATAGCTAATGCTAAAAATACGGCTTCCATACCACCTGCTGCACCTAATGCATGTCCTGTAGCTCCCTTAGTTGAAGATACTGCTAACTCTCTAGCATGCTCTCCAAATACAGTTTTAATAGCCATAGTCTCTAATCTATCATTAGCTGGTGTAGAAGTTCCGTGTGCATTGATATAATCTACAGTGTTTCTATCTATTCCTGCTTCTTTTAATGCCATCTCAAATGCTCTAGCAGCACCTTCTCCACCTGGCCCAGGAGAAGTAATATGATGTGCGTCACAAGTTTCCCCATAACCTATCATCTCAGCATATATTTTTGCACCACGAGCTTTTGCTTGTTCTAATTCTTCTAATACTAATACTCCTGCACCTTCTCCCATTACGAACCCATCTCTATCTACGTTAAATGGTCTAGAAGCTTTTTGGGGTTCATCATTTCTTGTTGATAATGCTTTCATATTTGCAAATCCTGCAATTGTAAACTCTGTTATACAAGCTTCAGTTCCACCTGCTAACATAGTATCTACTCTACCTGCTTTTATCATTTCAAAAGCATCTCCCACTGAATGAGTTCCAGCAGCACATGCAGTAACTATTGATTTGTTAGGACCTTTTGCACCAGTATATATCCCTACATTTCCTGAAGCCATATTTGCTATTAATCCAGGTATTGTAAATGGTGATACTCTTCTAGCACCTTTATCAATCATTATTTTATGTTGCTTTTCAAAGACTTCCATGCCACCTACACCAGAACTAATTATAGTTCCTATAGATTCAGCATTTTCTGCTGTAACTTCGTATTTAGCATCTTTTAATGCCATCTTTGCAGCAGCAATAGCAAATTGTGAATTTCGAGCTAATTTTTTTACTTCTTTTTTCTCAATTCCAAAATCAGTAGGATCAAAATCTCTAACTTCTCCCGCAATTTTAACAGATACCTTTTCTGTATCAAAACTTTCTATATTATCAATCCCACATCTTCCAGATTTAATACCTTCCCAGGTTTTTTCTACTCCAGTTCCTAATGAACTTATAACCCCTACTCCAGTAATTACAACTCTTCTCATTTTTTCACCCCATAATATTTAATGTTTAAATAACTATCTCTAAATTGTAGCTTTATCTTTTCTAATGAACTTACAGAAAGTTTTTTAAATAAAAATGATAGGGGAAAACTCCCCTATCTAAATTTTTATTACTTAGTTCCTTCTACGAAGTTAACAACATCTTGAACAGTTCT
>JAGLEA010000230.1 GCA_023145315.1 Psychrilyobacter sp. | reverse complement strand
ACTACTGAACTCATATTTATTATCGATCCAGACCTTTGCTTTGTCATAGTTCTATAAAAACCTTGAGTTACATAGAAAATACCTTTAAGATTTACATCCATTACTGAATCCCAATCCTCATCTTTCATCCTCATAAATAACCCGTCACGAGTAATACCAGCATTATTTACTAAGATATCTACTCTACCAAACTTTTCTATAGTTTTTGAAACTAATGCTTTTACCGCTTCTTTAGAAGTTACATTTGCCTGTACAGCTAATGCTTCTACACCATATTTTGTAGCTATTTCATTTGCGATTTCTTCTATTTTTTCAATTGCAGAGCTACCTATTATTACCACATTGGCTCCACTTTCTGCTAATTTTTCTACTACTGATCTACCGATTCCTCTAGTCGATCCAGTAACTACTGCTACTTTCCCTTTTAAATTAATCATAGTTAAATCTCCTATTTTCTATTTATACGTTTTCTACTTCTAAAGTTTTATCTATCTTTCTTACTAAACCTTTTAGTACTTTTCCTGGTCCAATTTCATAGAATTTAGTTACACCATTTTCTCTTAGTGTTTCTATTGTTTCTACCCATCTTACAGGTCCAAAAGTTTGAGCATAAAGTTCGTGTTGAATATCATTTGGTTCAGATAAAAATTTAACTTCTGTGTTTGATAATATTTCTATCTTACTTTTATTAAATTCAAATTTAGAAAAATTTTCTTTTAATCTATTACCTACAGGTTTCATAAGTGATGAGTGAAATGGTCCTGATACTGCCAATACCATTGCTCTTCTAGCACCTGCTTCTTTTAATTTTCCACAAGCCATATCAATAGCTTCATTCGTTCCTGCTATAACGGTTTGTTTAGGTTCATTATAGTTTACAGCCTCTACTACACCATCTATACTACTACAAATAGCTTCGATTTTTGATGAATCTAATCCAATTATAGCTGCCATTGTTCCTTGAACTTCAGCAGAGACGTCATTCATTATTTGTCCTCTAATAGCTGTTAATTTTACAGCATCTACTACCGATAAAACTTCTGCAGCTCCTAATGCTGAATATTCTCCTAAAGAATGTCCTGCTACATAGTCAGCTACTACACCACTATCTTTTAGTAATTTTGTCATTACTAGTGAAAGAGTTACGATTGCAGGTTGAGTATACTTTGTCTCTTTTAGCTTTTCTTCTGGATCTTCAAACATAATAGTTTTTAAATCAAAATCTAAACTTTCAAAAATTTCATCAAAATATTTCTTTGCTACTTCATTTGTTTCATATAATTCTTTACCCATACCAACAAACTGTGTTCCTTGACCTGGATATATAAAAGCTACCTTTGCCATAGTTCCTCCTCTATTCATAACGCATGTAATTTATACCATATAACAGGTGTTATGTCAACTTAAAGACTTTTTTTAAGATACTAATATGCCCACTTCATTACACAGGAAGCATAAGTTAATCCTGCTCCAAAGCCTACCATTGCAACATTATCACCTTTTTTGATTCTCCCACCTTCTAATGCTTCACCTAATGCTAGCCCAACTGAGGCAGCCGAGGTATTACCATACCTATCCAAATTAACAACAAATTTATCAAGTGGAAATTTAAGCCTCTTTGCTGCAGATTTAATAATTCTCATATTTGCCTGATGGGGTATAATTAGTTCTA
>JAGLEA010000023.1 GCA_023145315.1 Psychrilyobacter sp. | reverse complement strand
GTACATATTCAAAATTATTAACCACTTTTTATATTTTTGCTCATAGAGTAGGATATGAAGATGGTGTTAATTTCTTTGGTGGATCTAGAGTTTATTCACCAAATGGTAGCGTTCTAGGGGAAGCTAAATTATTTGATGAAGAATTACTAGTTGTAGAATTAGATAAAAGAGATCTTAGAAGGGCTAGAATAGAGACCCCTCTAGTGAGAGATGCAAAACCTAGATTAGTTAAAGAAATTTTAGAAAAAATAATAAAATAGAATTAATATTTACGAGTAAATTAAACTTTTGCAGTATTTATGAGGAGAAAACTATGAATAAAATATTAAAAAATATAGTAGGTGGATTAGTTTTACTAGTTATACTGATTGTTTTTTATCTACTGACTTTTCAGATGTCAGAAAAAAGATTAATAATAAAAGAGAGTACCTATGTAGTTTCAATAGGAGATTTAGGTAGTAATAAGGTGAATGCTTATTATGAATTATATGAAAAAATAAGCAAAACTAATTCAAAAGAATTGAAGCAATATACAAAATACATAAAAGGAATAGATTATATATCTTTTAACGAAACACCGACAGATAAATTAAAAGAGGATGGAGAAGTCTTAGCTATAAATGTAGGGTTATCTTACCCGATAGCTAAATTTAAACAGAGTCAATATTTTGATGCTTTAGGAAAAAATTACTTTTCATTGAAAGATAAGTATCAAAAAGAACTATACGATAAATACAGTATAGAAGAAAAAATTTATATGACAAATTACAAAGGTTATTTTTTTATATCTAATGACGTTATGAAATTATCTGATTATATGAGGCTTCTAGTAAAAAAAGAAACAAATAAAAATATAGTGTCGAAGCTCACGGGTAAAGCCTTAGGAGAACTTGTGTATGATGCAAGTACTTTAGATGAGGGCATTACAGCGTTAAAATTAGATTTAGACTATATAGATAATGAATTAACACTTAATGGCTCTCTATATGGCGATATAGAGTTTTCAAGTGTTTTTGAGGGGATAGATTCTAAAAAAAGAAAGTTAGAAAAATATATGGGAAAAGATAAAATATATTTAACTAATAAAGATTTTAGAGGTTTGACAGAATTTGTTAGAAAAAGAATAAATCCTGATATGAACTCAGCTCTATCGCTAGTGAAAATGTTTACAGGAAAGGATTTAGAAACTTATATGGATAAAATAGACGGTGAACTCATTTATGATTATACGGCAAATCAACTAATAGTTCTTGTGAAAGATACAAAAGATTTAAAAGAATTGCTATCGGTATTTTCAAAAAAAGAAAACGGAAACTACGTTCTAAGCAACGGTGAGGTTATAGAAATAGATGGCAACATTATATATTATAATGGAAAAATGTTGGAAGGGGATATAGTTCCTAAAAAAGATGAATTTGTTAGTGGATCAATAAACCTTGGTTTATATAACCCCAAATTCCAAGATATCTATATAAATGCCGGTGGAAAAATATATAAAGATAAGATAAAAATTAGAGTTGCTTTAAAAGAAGAAGATTTATTAGAAATTTATAATAAACTGGAGGAAGAATAATATGATAAAGATACACAATACACTAACTAAAAAATTAGAAGTCTTTACTCCTATTGAAACAAAAAAAGTTAAGATGTATGTCTGTGGTCCAACAGTGTATAACTATATTCATATAGGAAATGCAAGGCCAGCTATATTTTTTGATACTGTAAAAAGATATTTTGAATATAAAGGGTTTGAAGTAACATATGTCCAAAATTTTACAGATGTAGATGATAAAATGATAGAAAAAGCAAAGGTAGAGGGTGTAAGTGTAAAAGAGATAGCAACTAAATATATTGAAGCATATTTAGAAGATACAAAAAAAGTTAACTTGAAAGAGGAAGGGATGATAAGACCAAAAGCTACAGATCACATAAAAGATATGATAAAATCTATTAAGATACTTGAGGAAAAAGGTTTTGCTTACGAATCAAATGGTGATGTATATTTTAGTGTAGAAAAGTACAAAGCTCAGTATGGTGAATTATCTGGTCAAAAAGTGGAAGATTTGAAATCAGGAGCTCGTATAGAAAAATCGGATTTAAAAAAATCAAGTGTTGACTTTGCATTGTGGAAGATGGCAAAAGACGGTGAATTATCTTGGGGTTCGCCTTGGGGTAAAGGAAGACCCGGATGGCATATAGAGTGTAGTGCTATGAGTGAAAAATATTTAGGAGCTACTTTTGATATCCATGGTGGAGGTCAAGACCTCATATTCCCTCATCATGAAAATGAGTTAGCTCAATCGAAGTGCTCGTATGGTGGAGATTATGCTAAATATTGGATGCATAATGGATACATAAATATTAAAGGTGAAAAAATGTCGAAATCCAAAGGGAATTTCTTTTTATTAAGAGAAATATTGGAAAAGTATGAAGGAAAAATAGTGAGATTTTTCATGCTTTCTTCTCACTACAGGAAGCCTATAGATTTTTCAGACGTAGAACTAGAAATGGCAAAGAGTGCAATTTCTAGAATAGAGAACACTTTAATAAGTATTTTAGAAAAAACAGAAACAATTTCTACAGAAAGAGAAGCAGAAGTAAATAGTGTTAAAAATATGGAATTAAAAGAAAAACTAGAAAAAAGTAGACTGAAGTTTGTAGAAGCTATGGATGAAGACTTTAATACAGCCCAAGCTATAGGTGTATTATTTGAATTAATAAAAGAATCGAATAAATTTATGGAAGAAAAACTATTAA
>JAGLEA010000229.1 GCA_023145315.1 Psychrilyobacter sp. | reverse complement strand
TATGTTCATCTTTGCATCTTCTAATACTTGCTCTATAGCTTTTGGAACAGCTGTTACAGCAAATTTAAATACATCGGGACCTTTCATCTTCAAAAAATGTCCTTTTCCATCTACAGTTTCATGAGTAGACGGCTCTCTAGAACCTCCAGAGGGTATTATCAATACATCGTCTAAATCACCATCGGCACCTAGATATGAACCGATAAGTCCGTACCCTTCTTCTACTTCTCCTAATACTGCTGCTGCTGCACCATCACCAAATAGAATAGAAGTTCCACGATCTTCCCAATCTAGTATTCTAGAAAAAGTTTCCGCTCCAATAACTAAGACTTTTTTATACATCCCTGTGGCAATAAAATTCCCACCAGCTTCTAACCCATATACAAATCCACTACAAGCTGCTCCTATATCAAATGCTGCTGCATGATGAGCACCTAGCCTCTTTTGTAATATTGCTGATACAGATGGTGTAAAGTAATCAGGCGTCATAGTCGCTACTACTATTAGATCTATATCTTCAGCTTTTGTATTTGATGATTTTAATGCTTTTATTGCTGCGTTATATGCTAGATCAGAAGTCGCTTCTTCAGGAGCTGCGATTCTTCTTTCTTTTATTCCAGTCATCTTTTGAATCCAAGCATCAGAGGTATCTACCCTCTTCTCTAAATCAAAATTTGTTAAAATCTTTTCTGGGACATAAGTTCCCACTCCTAAAATCCCAAAATTTTTCAAAGTTTTCATTATTCCCCCTTAATTACTTTTGTTAAACTTTCTATAAAGTTGTTTTCTGCAAATTTATTTCCTACTAAGATAGCGTTTTTAAATGCCTTTGAGTCAGAGTTACCATGGGCTTTTATAGAGATTCCATTTAACCCCATAAAGAGTGCTCCACCATATTCAGATGACGATGACTTCTTTTTAACAGCTTTAAATAAAGGTACCATAAACAATGCCCCGATTTTAGCTAACACACCATTTTTAATTTCATTTGTTATTATATTTTTCATAAATGAAGCAGTACCTTCAGCAGTTTTGAGAACAATATTCCCTGTAAATCCATCAGTAACTACTACATCAATTTCACCATTAAACATCTCGCGACTTTCGATATTTCCGTGGAATTTAATATTTTCATTTTCTTTTAAAAGGGTGAAAGCTGCTTTTGTCAATTCATTTCCTTTTCCATCTTCTTCACCTATATTAAGCAATCCCACTCTAGGAGTTTTGATATCCAGTAAAACTTTAGCATATTCATTAGCCATAGTTGCAAATTGATCTAAGTATTCAGGTTTACAATCTGCATTAGCACCTGCATCTAGTAATACTATATGATGATTATTTTTTGCTGGAAATACTGTAGTTATAGCAGGTCTAAGAACACCCTTGATTCTTTTTAGCTTTAATTGACTAGCAGTTAGTAGGGCACCTGTATTTCCTGCTGATACACAAGCTTTAGCTTTACCACTTTTCACCAATTCAATAGCTACATTCATCGAGGAATCTTTCTTACTCCTAACGGCTTTTGTAGGTGATTTTTCGTGCATATCTATTATTTCAGTTGCATTTTGAATTTCTATTCTATCTTTATCATAACTATATTTCAATAATTCTTTTTTTATTTCTTCTTCTTTTCCTACAAGAATTACTGTTATTTTTTTATTTTCTTTTATTGCTTCGATAGCTCCCTTCACTGGTTGTAATGGTGCATAATCTCCACCCATTGCATCTAATGCTATTTTCAATTCTATCACCTCTCTATACTATACTTTTACCTTATATTCTATACTACCATATTTCAATAGTTTAAATCTATAATTTCGAATTTTATGCAAAAAAAAAGATAAGATTTCTCTTATCTTTTTTTTAAAGATTACTCAGCTTCGTTTACTAAAACTTGTTTACCTTTATAACTTCCACATTCTAAACATACTCTATGAGGTCTCTTTGGAGCCCCACAGTTAGAACATGTAGCTAAGTTAGTTCCTTTTAAAGCGTGATGTGATCTTCTCATGTTTTTCTTAGCTTTCGATGTCTTCTTCTTAGGTACTGCCATTATATTCTCCTCCTAACTTTTATTTTAATTATAATAAATTATTAATTTTTTAAATCTAGTAGCTGTTGCCATCTAGAATCTATACCGCTATCACGATACTTGTCTAACTCTTTTAGTCCATCACATTCAGGTTCACAAGATGGGAATTGAGGCATATCTAAAATAATAAAATCTCTAACTAGAGAACTTATATCTACTTCACCATCAACTATCTCTTCTACCATATCATCATGTACTTGTGCTTCTTTTCCTAGGGCATCAATATATTCACTATATTCTTTACTCCCTTTGTAATCACCAAAGAACTCTCCTGAAACTTCAATATTGACACCTTCAAGACAACGAACACAACTAGTTTTTATAAATGCGTTATAATCACCTCTGATGATAACTTCACTCTGTACTAATTCTATTTGATAATCTATCAAGACCTTAGATACTTCTACCCCTTGGATATTAATATCTTCTAGAACTTCAGAAAATTGAAATCTAGTTTCTCTCTTTCTTTTCAATTGTTCAATATTCTTTTTCATCTCATTCACCTCTATAATCTTACCTAAGCATTATATTAAATATTACAAACTTTGTCAAGTAAATTTTCTTAACAAAGGGTTTTATTTTAATGTTTTTCTATGATCTCTACGATCTCTTTCATTAAATATTCATTTTTCTCTATAAAGATCCAATGTCCACACTCTTCAACACTGTAGATTGCATTTGGCTTTATTATGTCTTCTAACTTCTCTTTAATATCTTGAGGCGTTATAATATCTTGCTCTCCTTGAAACATATAAATATCTAAACCTCTTAAAACATTAGATTTTTCTCGGATTTTTAACTCCTTATCAATTAGTTGGGATACTACTCCATTTTGATCAAAATTGATTTCAGTATCAATTACTTGTGGATAATACTTTTGATCTGCAAGATAATATTTTGAATTAATATTAAGATACATATTTAGGTATTCTTCTAATAATATCTCTTTTTTTTCATATTTTAATCCTAGTTCGTTTAATGTTTCAGAATCCTCTGTTGATATTTTTTCAGAAAGTTTCTTTCCAAAATCTACTAAATCAGAATACTCCTTCCCTACAGAAGACAAAAGAATAATTTTCTCTATATTTTGAGGATAATTAGATCCATAATGTAGTGCCAAAAATGTTCCCCATGATTCTCCTATTACTGATATTTTTTCAAATCCGTATTTTTTTCTAATTGCTTCTATTACTTCTAATTCATACTGAATCTTATAATCAAACTCATACTCTTTTTCATTTTCACCACAGGCTATTTGATCAAAAAATAAAAGTGTAAATTTCTCTTCTAGTTTTACAAAATATTTTTTTATACTTTTTTTAGTTGCTCCAGGTCCTCCATGTAAAAAAATTATTCCTTTTTCACCATTTCCTACTTTTTCCACATTGATATTAATAGTTTTTTTATTACTTAGTAAAACCTCCATACAATTTCCCCCTAAAATATATTTTACATTATCCTTTCTTATCTATATAATATTAAATATAGTAAAAAAAATCAAGTAAGAGGTGATAGAGTGTCAAATTTAAATAAAACCCCTAGTTCAAATAGATTACATATATCTATTTTCGGGAAAAGAAATATGGGTAAATCTACCCTTATCAATGCAATTACAGGTCAAAATTTAGCTATAGTATCCGATGTAGCTGGAACAACAACTGATCCTATCTACAAAGCTATGGAGATCTCTCCTATAGGACCGTGTGTCATGATAGATACTGCTGGAATAGATGATATAGGTGCTTTAGGAGAACTACGTATAAAAAAAACTATGGAAGTTATAAGGAAAACAGATATTGCTATTTTAACAATTGATTATAATGGATTTTCAGAGTTTGACTACAATATAATAGAAACTTTAAATAAAAATAAGACTCCTTTCTTTGTAGTGATCAATAAAGATGATATAGCCACTCCAAATAATAAATTTTTAGAAGAGATCGAAAAATTAAAATATCCATATTTAGTTATGTCTGCTCACAATAATAAGAAAATCAAAGATGTAAAAGGTATGATTATTAAGTATTCCCCTCAAGAGTTTGAAAGTCCTAGTATTTTAGGAGATATTATCGAGCCAGGTGATCACATAGTTTTAGTGATACCTATTGATACAGGAA
>JAGLEA010000228.1 GCA_023145315.1 Psychrilyobacter sp. | reverse complement strand
GCTTCTTCAGTTTCTGTCATAGTAGCATCTTCTGTCATTGTTGCATTTTCATCTTGCATAGCAACCTTCTCAGTTTGAGTTGTAGGTTGAGTTTCTTCTTTTGGCGTACTGCTACAAGCAACTAAAGTAAGTGCAGCAAGTAATAAAATTAATTTTTTCATTTAATGTTCCTCCTTTATATTTATGATTCTATAATTAGTATAGTTCAAAAATAAGGGAAAAGCAATAAAAAATAAATAAAAGTTTGGTTAAAATTTAATTTTTTCTAAAATAGTATATGCAAGCCTATCTTTGTTGATGTTTGGTGTAGTTTCAAAAGTACCATCAGAAAAAAACAAATCGACTTTATTTTCACTACTACCAAATGCAGTAGTAGAGTTACCAACGATAAAGTCTAAATTTTTCTTTTTTAATTTTTTTCTTGCATTTTCAATTAAATTCTCTGATTCAGCAGCGAACCCGATTAAAAATTTACCATCTTTTTTCTCTCCCATTTCAAATAAAATATCAGGGTTTCTAACAAGATCAAATGTTAAATCACCGTCTTTTTTCTTTATTTTATTAGGGGAATATTCCTTTATCCTATAGTCTGCTACAGCAGCACATCCAATAGCGATATCCATTTCATCATATAGATCAAAGACAGCTTTATGCATCTCTATAGCACTTCGAACTCCTACAAAATTTACATTACTAGGAACTGCTAATTTTGTAGGTCCACTAATCAGTGTAACCTCTCCTCCTAAATTATTAGCAGCAATGGCAAGTGCATATCCCATTTTTCCAGTAGACCTGTTACTAAAGTATCTAATAGGATCGATGTCCTCCTCTGTAGGTCCAGCTGTAATCAATATTTTTTTTCCACTAAGTGTTTTTTTTCTATTAGTAGATAGGAAATAATCATTAACTATATCAATAATATCACTTTCTTTTTTTAATCTTCCCTTAGCATTCCAGTCACAAGCGAGAGGTCCAGAATCAGCATCTATAAAATTATATCCATAACCTTCTAATTTTTTAATATTATCTTGTAAAATAGGGTTGTTATACATGTTCACATTCATAGCGAGTGCAAAAAACACTGGTGCTTTTGTTGCAGAAATAACAGTAGATAACATGTCATCTGCAATACCATTTGCCACTTTTCCAATAATATTATAGGTAGTAGGAGCGATTAAAAATAGATCAGCCCAATCTGCGAGACTAATATGCTCTACATCTATATTTGATTTTTCAGCCCACATATCAACTGCTACATTATTTTTTGAAAGAGTTTCAAGAGTAAGAGGTGTGATAACTTCAGTGGCGTTTTTTGTCATGATGACTTTTACATTGTACCCATTTTTTCTAAGCATTGAACAAATATTAGCAGATTTATAAGCAGCTATTCCACCTGTAATTCCTAAAAGTATATTTTTTGTCATAATTCACATCCTTTTATTTTAAGTATATCACAAAAATACCATAGAGATATAGAAAAAAACCATAAATAGTGGTAGAATATGAGGTGAATTAAAACTTTTAGGAGGAAACTAAATTGAGTAAAAAACCGTGGGATAAAGGAATTGTAAAAGTAATGTTTTCAGAAGAGGAAATAGCTGTTAGAGTAAAAGAATTAGGTGAAGAAATAACAAGAGACTTTAAAGATGTAGAAGAGGACATAGTGGTAGTTTGTTTATTGAAAGGATCTGTTATATTTATGTCTGACCTTTGTCGTACTATTAAATTACCATTGGTGATGGATTTTATGACTATATCTAGTTATGGAAATGAATTCGTTTCAACAAAAGAAGTGCAAATAAAAAAAGATTTAGATGAGAGTATCATGGGGAAACACGTAATAGTAGTAGAAGATATAGTAGATTCTGGAAACACTCTTAAAACAGTATTAAAGATGTTAGGAAATAGAGGACCTAAAACAGTATCGCTATGTACACTTCTAAATAAGCCATCTAGACGA
The DNA here is from genome assembly GCA_023145315.1 of Psychrilyobacter sp. Classification (GTDB taxonomy): domain Bacteria; phylum Fusobacteriota; class Fusobacteriia; order Fusobacteriales; family Fusobacteriaceae; genus Psychrilyobacter. The sequence goes on along the minus strand of JAGLEA010000228.1, from coordinate 5,081 downwards.
GAGGTAGAAGTAGAAGTTCAATATGTAGGGTTTGAGATTCCAGACGAATTTGTATTGGGATATGGTCTTGACTATATGCAAGAATATAGAAACATTCCGTATGTAGGTGTTATGGGTGATTTATCAAAATTAGAGGACTAATAGAGGTGGTAATATGAAATATTCAGTAGAAGTTATGATAACAAAAGAGGAAATAGCAGAAAAAGTATCAGAATTAGGTGCTAGAATAAATGAAAAGTATAAAGATAGTAAGGAATTAGTGTTGATAGCACTTTTAAGAGGATCGGTTATCTTTATGGCTGATTTAGCTAGAGAATTAAAATTAAAAAATATTAGATTGGATTTCATGACTGTATCTAGTTATGGGAGCTCTATGACATCATCTAGAGATGTAAAAATAAAAAAAGATATTGAAGACTCTATCAGAGATAAAGATGTAATTATTGTAGAAGATCTTATAGATACAGGGTTTACTCTTAGTAAAGTTGTAGAAATATTGAAGATTAGAAAACCAAAATCACTATCTATATGCACATTATTAGATAAACCAGCAAGAAGAGAAGCCGATGTGAAAGTAGAGTTTTCTGGGTTTACAATTCCAGATGAATTTATAGTTGGATACGGTATTGATTATGCTGAGAAGCATAGAGAATTGCCATATATAGGTAAAGTAATTATTGAAAAAGAGTAGGTGAATTATGGCTTTTAAACACAAGAAAAAATATGGTCAAAACTTCTTGACCAATGCTAATCATATCTTAAATAAGATAATAGATGTTTCGGGAGTAGAGGATACAGATTCTATAGTTGAGATCGGACCTGGTGAAGGTGCACTTACAGAATTATTATTAGAAAATAGTAAGAAAGTAATTTGTATGGAGATCGATACTGATTTAGAAAGAATTTTAAGAAAAAAATATGATACTAACCCAAAGTTTACACTACTTATGGGAGATGTATTACAGCAAGATTTTCAAAAGGAAGTAGGGGAAAAGGTTAAGGTAGTAGCTAATATTCCTTATTATATAACATCTCCAATAATCCATAAATTAATAGAAAATAAAAATATTATTAGTGAGATCTATATCATGGTACAGAAAGAAGTGGCAGAGAGAATCTGTGCAAAAAAAGGAAAGGAAAGAAGTGTGCTAACACTATCAGTAGAATATTTTGGAGATGCAGAGTATCTATTTACTATTCCAAAAGAAGATTTTGTTCCCGTACCAAAGATAGATTCTGCATTTATGTCTATTAAATTAAGAGAAAACAATAAATATGAAGAACTAGTAGATGAGAAAACATTTTTTAAATATGTAAAGGCAGCTTTTGCAACTAAGAGAAAAAACATATTGAATAATTTATCTAGGTTAGGTTTTACAAAAGATGAGTTGCGTGAAAAATTAGGTAGTATCGGAATAGATGGAAGTAGGAGAGCAGAATCTCTAAGTATAGATGAATACATGGACCTAATAAAGGTTTTAGAAGCAAAATAACCTTATTAGGAGGAAGTAATGTTAGAAGAAAAATCAGAAAAAAATAAGTCCGAAATAATAAAAATCAAAAATAATGAAGAACAAAAAGAAAATCAAGATCAAGACGGAAATCAAAAAGGATACACTGACATAATAGAAGGTCAATTAGGTGATATCAAAAAAGTATTTGATAAAAAATTAAAGCCAACTTTGAAAAAAAATTATAATACAGCAAAAAAAACTTTTGATGAAAAAGTTATGCCTACTTTAGACGAAAAGGGTAAGATACTAAAGAAAAATATTGATGAAAAAATGACCCCTAGTGTAAAAAAACACTATGGACACTCAAAAAAAGCTATTAGAGGAATGTCGTTTAAAGAGATATTATTAAGTATCAAAAAAAACTTTTGGATAGAATTGTTTACGAATGGAATAGCACTATCTATAGCATTCGGAATTGCTAAAGGTCTTAGTAGTATATTTGTTGTAGATGGATTTGGGAATATGTTTGGATTTGGAAATGACCATAGTAGAATAACAGTTAGTGCTGATACTTTAGAAGCGATATCACTATTTGTAGAGTTCTTTGTTAGTATATTTGTATTTACATTTATTGAGAAATTTTTAGACAACTACGTAGCTGTTTATAGAGAGAAAAAAGAAACAGAGGAAGAAATTGAAGAAGAAATAAGTGGGGAAGGAGAGTAAAAATATGATGAGAAGTTATGAATTTTTTATCCAAACAGAAAGAAGGCATATAGATTTTATTAATAAAATCATAGAAGCATATGAAGGATTAGGAATTGTAAGAACTCTAGATGCAAAATTAGGAACAATAAAAGTAATCTCTACAGAGTTCTATGCTGATGATGTAAGAGGAGTAATAGAAGATTTAGATAAAAATGGTGTCTATGCAAAAATAACATATGAGGGGCCGTGGAAAGGAGTACTTTAGAAATCATGAACTAATAAGGGGCTTAATATGGAAAACTATAGTATTATAGACCACCGTGTTTACTACAATGAAACTGATCAAATGGGAAGGGTATATCACTCGAACTATGTTGTTTGGATGGAAAAAGGCCGAACAGAATTTATTCGTGATAAAGGATTATCTTATAAGAAGCTAGAAGAATTAGGAGTTTTCTTACCCGTATCTCATATAGAGATAAATTTTACTAAGCCGATAGAATACGATAGTGAATTAAAAATTAAAACTATTTTGAAAAAAGTAACTAGAATCAAAGTAGAGTTTGAGTATGAAATATATGATAAAGAGTTAAAAACTTTATATGGAACTGGAAAAACTACTAATATTTTTATGGGTAGTAATGGAGTGCTAAAAAGAGCAAGTAAAGATCTAGTAGAGATGATAAAAAAATAACTTTTTTCAGGAGGGAAAATTATGGGAACACATAAAAAATTTCTTGAACGAGCAATTGAATTATCGTTAGCTGGAATGAATAATAATTCTGGGGGACCATTTGGTGCAGTAATAGTTCGTGATGATGAAATTATAGCTGAAGGTAATAACCAAGTTACATCAAAAAATGATCCTACTATGCATGCAGAAATTGTAGCTATTAGGAATGCTTGTAAAAAGTTAGAGACATTCGACCTTAGTGGCTGCAAGATATATACAAGTTGTGAGCCGTGTCCAATGTGCTTAGGAGCTATATATTGGGCAAGGCTTGATAAAATTTACTATGCTAATACAAGGGAAGATGCTGCAAAAATAGGATTTGATGATGATTTTATCTATAAAGAATTAGATCTGCCAAAAGATGATAGAAGCTTAAAAGTAGAGCAATTAATAGATCCAAAAGCAAAAGAAGTTTTCAAAAAATGGGAAGAAAAAGAAAATAAAATTAAGTATTAAAAATGGAGGAATAATGGAAAATTTACAAGAATTATTAATGTTTATAGTTTCATCAATGGTAAAAACACAAGAAGCAATCGAGATAACTAATGAGGTAAAAGGTGATTTAATCACATATCAAATAAGAGTTGCAGATGGTGAATTAGGTAGAATCATAGGGAAAAATGGAATGACAGCTAACTCTATAAGAGGTGTTGTCCAAGCTGCAGCAGTAAAAGACAAATTAAATGTAAATGTTGAATTTTTAGATTAATTAGGAGGTAGAAAGTGGATTTAATTTCAGTAGGAAAAATATCTGGAACTCACCATCTAATGGGGACGGTAAAAGTGTCTTCTAATTTTGCAGATCTAAGTATCCTAGTAGGAGCAAAAGTTATTGTAAAAAATAATGTTGGAAATAGTAAGATACTAACTATAACAAATATTAAAAAGATTAGCCCAAAAAGATTAGCTTTTGACTTTGAAGAGATAAAAAACAAAACAGAGGGAACAGCATTATCTGGATTTTCTATATATGTTAGAAAGGATATATTAGGATTAGAGGAAGATGAATACTATGCTTCTGATATCGTAGGAATGATGGCAATTACCGTTGATGGTGAAGAATTAGGAGAGATAACAGATCTAATGGAAACAGCTGGTCATGATATATATATCATAGGAAAGGGTAAGGAAGAAATTATGGTACCATCTGTAGAAGAATTTGTAAAAGATATAGATTTTGAAAAAAAAGTAGTTGTATTTGATTTAATAGATGGAATGCGACCATGAAAATCAATATTTTAACTCTTTTTCCTGGGATGTTTTCAGGATTTACAAGTGAAAGTATAATAAAAAGAGCTATAAATAGTGGTTCATTAGAGATAAATATAGTAGATATAAGAGATTATACATTTGATAAACATAATACTGCTGATGATACACCTTTTGGTGGTGGTGCAGGAATGGTACTGAAAGCAGAACCTATATTAAAAGCACTAGAAGGAATAGATGGTAAGGTTATCTATACATCTCCACAAGGAGTTAGATTAAATCAAAAACTATCAAATGAATTGAGTGTAGAAAAAGAAATAACTATAATTGCAGGTCACTATGAGGGAATAGATGAACGGGTAATAGATGAAAAAGTAGATCTAGAGATCTCAATAGGTGATTTTGTACTTACTGGTGGGGAGCTACCTGCTATGGTAATAGCAGACAGTATAGCAAGACTCCTACCTGGAGTTATAAAGCAAGATTCCTATGAACAAGACTCATTTTATAATGGACTATTAGATCATCCACATTATACACGACCAGCAAAAATAGGTGATCTAGAAGTTCCAGAAATTTTACTTTCAGGTCATCATAAAAATATAGAGTTGTGGAGAAAAAAAGAAAGTTTAAAGAGAACTTATCTAAGACGACCTGATTTATTAGAAAATAGGGAGTTTACAAAGGAAGAAAAAAAAATGTTAGATGAGATAAAAAAAGAAGTATAGAATACTTAGACCTTAATAAGTATCTAAATTGGTTCCCTAGGAATCATTAAGGAGGAAGAAACTTTGATATATTCTTTAAAAGGAAATGAACCCAAGATAGGAATAAATAACTATATAGCTCCTAATGCTACTCTCATAGGAGAAATAGAGCTAGGTAGTGATGTAAGTATTTGGTTTGGTGCTGTCCTGCGTGGTGATATGAGTAAGATTACTGTAGGAGATGGTTCAAATGTACAGGATAATTGCACA
>JAGLEA010000227.1 GCA_023145315.1 Psychrilyobacter sp. | reverse complement strand
GATTTTAGAATTTATTAAATTGTTCAGTATACAATGAGTAATATCCACCTTTTTTTGACATTAAAGAACGATGATCTCCCTCTTCTACAATTTTTCCACCTTTTATTAATAAAATTCTGTCTGCATTAACAATAGTAGATAGTCTGTGAGCTATTATAAAACTAGTTCTCCCTTGTAGAATAGTATTAGTAGCTTCCTGTATAAGTTTCTCACTCTCTGCATCGATAGACGAAGTAGCTTCATCTAGGATAAATATACTAGGATTTTTTAAAATTGCCCTAGCAAAAGAAATAAGTTGTTTCTGACCTGTAGAAAGATTATTTCCTCCCTCTCCTACTTCTGTGTCGTAGCCTTTTGGTAGTTTTAGAATAAATTCGTGTGCTTTTACAAGTTTAGCAGCATCTGTAATATCTCCAAAGGGAGCCTCAGGCCTACCATAAGAAATATTTTCCATAATAGTACCACTAAATAGATGCGGCGTCTGAAGGACATAACCAAGGTTATGATGTAGCCAACTCTGAGACCTTTTTTTGTAGTCAATACCATCAATCAATACAACACCACTAGTAGGTTCATAAAACCTACATGCCAAATTGACAATAGTTGACTTTCCACCTCCAGTTTCTCCAACTAGAGCTACTGTTTCTCCAGCTTTTACATTCAAATTAAAGTTTTCAAGGATAGGCTCATTATCTTTATAGAGAAAAGTGATATTTCTAAATTCAACATCGCCTTTTAATTTTTCCCAATTATGAATTTTCTTATCATTTATATCACCATATTTATCGATAATTTCTTGGGAATCTACAATATCAAGATCTGAATGAATCAACTCTAAAACCCTTTCAAAAGAAGCGTGTGCCCCTTGTATTTCTGCTAATATTCGAGAGAATTCTTGAATAGGATCAAAAAACATAATAGTGAAATTAATGAATAAGACAAGTGTACCGATAGTAATAGAATTACTGGCAATGAGATTGTCTCCAATTCCTAGAACAGCAATGAGTCCTATACTATTTAGACCAATGATCATAGGGAGGTAAAGAGCTCTAGTCATGGCACCCCGAACTGATACTCTATTCATTCGAGTAGTAAGGTCATTAAATTCATCTATATTTTTACTCTCATTAACAAGTATTTTAGAAGTTTTGGCTCCTAATATCCCCTCGTTATATGCACCTGTAATAAGTGAATTAACACTTCTAATTTTTCTTTGATTTTCTAATATTTTTTTTTGGAAATAAATACTAATAATAACTAGAAATGGTATTAATACTAGAAGCACTAGTGATAACTTATAGTTGAGCTTAAACATCATAAAAAGTATACCTGTAATATATCCAATACTCCAAACTAAGTCTATAAACCCCCAAGCCACAATATCTCCTATCCTCCTAATATCAGAAGTTACCCTAGCCATGATCCAACCATCTGCATTTCTATCAAAATATGAAAAAGATTGATGTTGTAATTTTTTAAATGCCTGCTCACGAAGAGAATAAACCAGTGCTAGCTCTAATTTAGTACCAAAAATAGTGAAAATATATATTAAAACTAGTAGAGATAGTGCTAAACCGATATATTTTAATAAAAAAACTTGAAGACCAACAGTAGATTTTAGAATGATAAAATTATCTATAGCAATTTTTTGCATAACAGGCATGTAGGCTTCAATTCCTGAAATGATGGCAATACTAATAAAAGCAATTAGAATATAAAATTTAAATGGTTTCAAAAAATGAAATAAATTTTTAATTATATTGGCAGAACTTTCTTTTTTTGTCTTATCATTCATTAAAATCACCATCCATTCCCGTCTCTTGTATCTCCAAAATCCTTTTATACAGCCCATCTCTGTTCTTTAATTGATTGTGTGATCCGAAATCACTAATTCTACCATCTTCTAATACCATTATTTTATCGGCATCTATAATAGATGAGATCCTGTGAGAAACAATAATAGTTGTAGAAGAACCATGTTTTCTCTTCAATTCTCGACGTATATTGGCATCTGTCTCTACATCTATGGCACTAAGGGAGTCATCAAAAATTAATATTTTATGATTATTTATGACAGTTCTTGCTATTGCAATCCTCTGTTTTTGGCCACCAGAGAGAGAAACACCTTTTTCTCCTACAATAGTTTTATATCCATCTCTAAAATGCAGGATACCATTGTGTATAGAAGCGGTTTTTGCAGCATTGATTATCTCGTTTTCACGGATTGTATCACTAGTGATGGCTATATTTTCCTCAATATTTTTAGCAAATAAAAAAGTTTCTTGTAAAACAAGGCCAATATTTTCTCTAATCCACTTTTTATCTATATTTTTTAGCTCTATTCCATCAATTTTTATAGAACCGTCCTCATAATCGTATAATCTTGTGAGTAGGTGGATTAAAGTAGATTTTCCACTTCCCGTAGGGCCTAGAATCCCTAAAGTTTCTCCTTTTTTTAAATTAAATGAGATATTATCTAAAACTTTCTGTTCACCATATGAAAAACAAATATTGTTGAAAGAGATCTCTCCAAATATTTCAGGTTTTTCAAGAGTAAGAGTATGATCAAAATCACTTTCGCTATCCAAAATTTCTTCAATTCTTTCAAAAGCGATTGAAGCTTTTCCGAAATCGCTAAGAACTCTTCCTAAAAGTCGAATAGGAAATTTAAGTTTAGCGATATACATTGCAAAAGCAACTACTGTACCTATGGTCATATCTCCATTTACAGCCCATGTAATTCCAAAATAATATACAATACCTAGTTGAAGGAATGAAAAGAATGATGTAACAGGCCAGAAAATAGCAAATAATTTCATAACTTTATAGGTAACATCAGTATAGTGTTGATTGGCTACTCTAAATTTTTCTATCTCTAATCCCTCATTTGCAAACGCTCTAACTACTCGGACACCGTGGATATTTTCTTGAAGTACTGTTGACAGTTTTGCTTCAGCTTCATCAGAAATTTTGAAAAATTTCTTTATAGCTTT
>JAGLEA010000226.1 GCA_023145315.1 Psychrilyobacter sp. | reverse complement strand
GAAGTACACCTCTGAATGAGATCTCCCGTCTTAACACTATTAAAATAGCTATATTTGACATTTTGAAGATGGGAATAGGTCTTGTCCCGAAGAACTTTTGCGATTCCTTCAGATGCAATACTAGCAAGTTTACCTCTGAAATAGAGGCCAACACCTCTAGCTAGAGCTAAAGTTAGCATTAATAGTGCGACTTTTAAAATGTTCCTACCAACTAAGGTAAACATTATTTTATCAAAAAAAGTGTCAGAAGAATCAAATTTTTGAATAACAATGTCGAGAACATACCTAAAGATCAATGGGTTCAAAAGTGACAAAAGCGTGGCACTAAAAACAGATATAGCAGAAAGAACATAGGCTCTTCTAAACCCCTTTGTATAAGTAAAAATTTTATTTAAATAATACATGAAAACCTCCTTGATACTCCTATTAGTATACAACAAGTCACATTTTTTTCAAAAAAAAAGATGAGATTTAGAAGATCTCATCAATAAATTTTTTAGTTTTCTCATCAGAAATACTATAGTAAACTTCTACACCCTTTCTTTTTCCCTTTATAACACCAGCACTTTTTAGCACTGATAGATGTTGTGAGATAGTCGATTGAGGTGTTTCCAAACAAATCTGCATATCTTTCACGTTTGTAGCTCCATCAGCAGTTAGATTTTTTACTATACATAATCTTATAGGATGAGATATAGATTTTATGAGTTTAACTTTTTCTTCAAATAACTCGATATTATCCTTATATTTAATCATTTATTCCTCCGTTATTTTCTCAATAGCATCTACAGGGCATTTTTTGGCACATAGTCCACAACTAACACATCCATTATTTATTCTATATCCGAAACAAGGATTGAGATCAATGACTTTCTTTGGACATATATTAGCACATAAACCACATTCGATACATTCATGCTTATCTATTTTATACACAATTCGCCTCCAAGTTCATAGCAATTCTAGATTTATTAACAGTATGTTTAAAATGTTTTGATCCAGTTTTCATGGGACATACTTGACACCAAGCACGTGGTTTGTAAACTATTCCCATAAAGATGCCAAGTAGTAAACTTCTAAACATCATAAGTGTCATAGCATTAGCTATACCTGAAAAAGTTCCCCAGCCACCATATAGTGAAGAAGCAAATGAAAGTACCATTGCACCTAATAAGATATTTTTAAAAGTAGTAGTTCTCATCCAATTAAATAGATTATTTTGAAGGGAAATTTTTGATAGAAATTTTCCAAAAAAGGAACCTCTAGGGCAATAGTGAGAGCAATGTACCTTTCCCTTATATTTTACTGCAAAAATAAATGGTGAGATCATACAAACAAATCCTAAGATTCCAAAACTAACGTGTAGCTTTGAAAGAAGGAAATATGATAGTAAAAATATCCAACTCCAATTTTGTATAGATTTTTTCTTTAATAATGTTATTCGTTGCATTTTAGTCACCCCTTTTATTTATATATTTAGATAATACGATATATTCAGCTAGAAGTCAACAAAAACAAAGTTAAATATTGCTTAAATATTTTCATGAAAAATAGAACTTAAATCTATTGATATTGTAGTATACTTTTAATAGAGAAAAATTATATAAAAAAGGGTGATCAGATGAAAAAAGCAGTTATAGATATAGGAACTAATTCGTGCAGACTCTTTATAGGAGAGGTTAGTGACAAAAAAATAGAAAAAAAACTTCTAAAATTAATGAATATAACAAAGTTAGGAGAGGATGTAGACAAAAATAACTTCCTACTTCCTCAAGCTATGGATAGGACACTAGAGGTGCTCAAAAAATATAGGGCTAAAATAGATGAATATGGTGTTAAGAAAATTGAAGTAGTAGCAACCTCTGCTACTCGAGATTCAAAAAATAGAGAAGATTTTATAAGTAGAGTAAGAGAAGAAGCTAGATTAAATATTAGGTGTATAAGTGGTAGAGAGGAGGCAAATTACAGTTTTTCTGGTGCAAATATGGAATTTAATGAAAGAATAATGGTTATAGATATAGGTGGTGGAAGCACAGAATTTATATTAGGAGATGGAGATAGTATCGAATTTATAGAAAGTTTTGATATAGGCGCTGTGAGATTAGGAGAAAAATTCTTTAGTGGCGATAGTGATTTATTAGACGCTAAAATTTGGACAATTAATAAATTAGATAGAATAAAAAAATATAGAGGTGAAAACTTCAAATTAGTAGGAGTTGCTGGGACAGTTACTACTCATGTAAGTGTAGCTCTGGAGATGAAAAATTATGATACGAATAGAGTTCATATGTATAAATTAACAAAAAATGAAATAGAGAAAAATCTAAATTTATTTTTAAGTTGTACATTAGAAGAAAGGAGAAAAATAGTTGGATTAGAACCTAAAAGAGCAGAAGTAGTAATACCAGGGACATACCTCCT
>JAGLEA010000225.1 GCA_023145315.1 Psychrilyobacter sp. | reverse complement strand
TTTTAAAACTTATAAAACTAAATATTTAGGAGGGAAAATATGGAAAAAATAGTAATGATAACAGGGGCAAGTTCTGGAATAGGTAAAGCAGCAGCATATAGATATGGTGAATTAGGATATAATTTGATATTAGTAGCAAGAAGAATAGAAAAATTAGAGAAAATAAAGGAAGAAATATTAGAGAATAATAAGGTAGAAATAAAACTTCTACAACTAGATGTATCAAAATCAAATGATGTAGTAGAGAAAATTAGTTTATTAGAAGATAGATGGAAAGAGATAGATATACTAGTTAATTCAGCTGGATTAGCACTTGGAATGGACAAAATATTTGATAACTCTTTTGAATCATATGATAATGTAATAGATGTAAATGTAAAGGGCCTCTTATATGTTTCAAAAACTGTAATCCCATTAATGTTAAAATCTAAAAAAAATGGATATATTGTAAATATCGGATCAACAGCTGGATTTATGGCATATGCAGGTGGAGGAGTTTATTGTGCTAGTAAGGCAGCAGTAAAAACTATATCAGATAGTATGAGGATAGATCTAATAGATACTCCTATCAGAGTGACAAATATAGCCCCAGGAATGGTAGAAACACCTTTCTCAGATGTTAGATTCTATGGTGACAATGAGAAGGCAAAGAGTGTATATGGTGGAATAGAGCCATTAACTCCAGAAGATGTAGTAGAAGTTATGACATATGCAACATCGTTACCAAAAAATATCCAAATATGTGAGCTGATAGTAACTCCTAATAAGCAAGCTACAGGGAGAGATATCTATAAAGTGTAAATAAATAAACACTCTAGAACCAATAGATTGAGTATAGAAAAACGAAATTAAAGAGGTATTAACCTCTTTTTTTTGTGGTATAGCAAGAAATAAAAAAAAATGATACAATGTAATATTAATAAATTTAGAGGGAGTGTACTAATGATTGGAATTATAGGTGCTATGCATGAAGAAATAATAGAATTAAAAGGGCTAATTAAAAACTTAAAAGAGGAAAAAGTAATAGGCATGAGCTTTTTTTCTGGTGAATTAGAAGGAAAAGAGATAGTACTCGTAGAAGGTGGGATAGGAAAAGTAAATGCAACTATATGTACTACTTTACTTATAGAAAAATTTAAAATTGAAAAATTGATTTTTACAGGTGTAGCAGGTGGAACAAATCCAGAGATAGAGGTAGGAGATATAGTAATATCTAACGAGTTAATAGAACACGATTTTGACTGTACAGCATTTGGGATGAAACATGGTGAGATACCTAGAATGGATACATCAATATTTAAGAGTGATGCAAAACTAATAAAATTAGCAAAGAAAAGTGCTTCTATAGTATTTTCAAAAGAAAACATATATGTTGGAAGAATAGTAAGTGGAGATCAATTTATTGCAGAATCAGAGAAAATAAACTGGTTAAGGGAAACATTTAATAGTGAGTGTACTGAGATGGAGGGAGCAGCTGTAGCTCATGTTTGTCACATGTTTAACTTACCGTTTGTTATACTTAGATCTATATCAGATAAAGCTAACGGTAATGCTAAAACTGATTTTCAGGAATTTGTAAAATTAGCTGCTAAAAATTCTAAAAAGTTAGTAGTTGAGATGGTAAAAAACATATGAATATAGAAAATACATTAGAAGAACTTTATTCTCTAACAAGAATGGGTATAAAACTAGGTCTTGAGAATATAAAAGCTATATTGGAACTACTAGGGAATCCACAAGATAGCTATAAGATCTTACATATAGCAGGAACTAATGGAAAGGGGTCTACAGCTAGTATATTAGAAGCTTGTTTATTAGAAACTAATCATAGAGTAGGCAAGTATACATCACCACATATAGAAAGGTTTAATGAACGAATAGTGGTGGATAAAATAGAAATTTCAGATAAAAAAATATGTGAATTATATAAAAAGATAAGAAAATTAATTGATAAGAATAACTTACATCCTACATTTTTTGAGATTACTACAGCTATAATGTTTGATTACTTTAGGGAACAAGAGTGTGAATATGTAGTCTTAGAAACGGGATTAGGCGGGAGATTTGACGCTACTAATGTGTGTAAACCACTACTATCTATTATTACAAATGTCTCTTTAGATCATACTAATATGTTAGGAAACACAATCCAAAAGATAGCCATGGAAAAATGTGGGATAATTAAAGATGCTCCTGCTATAATTGCTAGTTCTGATAAAGAGTTGCTCAAAGAAGTAGATAAAAAAACTAGTAATTATACTGATGTGATAGAGAAATATTCGCATGTAGAGTATACTTTAACAGATGATTTTTATACAGAAATTAAGCTAGGAAAAACAACTTATAATCTGTCACTTTATGGAAGTTATCAAGTGAATAATTTTTTAGGAGCCTATGAGGCACTTAAAATAATCGGGGTAACAGATGATGTAATAGAAAAAGCAGTTTCAAAAGTTAGCTGGCCTGGAAGATTTGAGATATATTCAAAAGATCCATTAGTAATTCTAGATGGCGCACATAATATTGATGCTGCATCAAAATTAGTAGAAAATATGAACTCAAAATATAAAAAAGAAGAAGTAGTATCAATAGTATCAATATTAGAAGATAAAGACAGAAAAGGAATCTTAGAGGAAATATCAAAATTTTCTGACAGTATTATCTTTACATCTTTAGATGATTTTCACAGAGGAACTTCAGGAAAAGAGTTATTAAATATAACGGGTAATTTTACTGAACAAAGTGTAGAAGATAATATAGGAAAAGCATATGAAAAGGCTAAAAAAACAGGGAAAGTAATAGTAGTATGTGGCTCATTTTATTTATTGTCAAAATTTAAACAAATATAAAAAGCTAGAAATGGAGTAAAAATGGACAAAAAACAAATTAAGCGAGGAAGAAAAATTGTTTTAGTGGTAATAATTCTACTATCTATTGGAATTTATAGTCTAACAACAACTAATTCAAAAGATCCTGTAGTTGTACAAGAAAAAACTAGTAAAGCTAACGAAAAAAAAACAGATAAAAATCTAGAAAAAAAAGAAAAGAATAAGGAAGAAGTAAAAGAAGTAAAAGAA
>JAGLEA010000224.1 GCA_023145315.1 Psychrilyobacter sp. | reverse complement strand
TCTATTATTACATCTCCATCTCTATTTAGGAAAGAATAATCATACTCTTCTACACCTATTTTGTTCACACGGCCACCAAGATATTCCTCTTTAAGGTAGATATTAATAAATCCTGGTCCTGCTATCTCTAATTTTTCTATTACTTCATTTTCATAGAACCCTTCTAATAATTTTGTTGCTATTGCTCTAGGATTACCACCTATTATTTTTGAATTCATCATTGCAAAGTTTGTTTGGAAATCTCCAAACTTATCATTTGTAGCTGGTTGAATATCTATTTTTTTTATTCCTTCTACACCTTCAAATGATTTTTCTACCATCTTATTAAATATACCAACTATCTCTCTTTCAATAAGTAACATATCTCAACTCCCAATTTTCTATAATCTAATTTTATTTACTCTATATTTTAACATATTTAAACTAATAATATCTTATTTACTTAGAATTTATTGCATTATTTTCGATTTTTCTAACTAACATTTTTTTATACACTTCTACAGAAATATCTCCTAACCCAATATCTACTCCTGCTCTATTCAATCCATGAAAATCAGAACCACCTGTTAGTAATAACTTTTTCTTTTTCATAATTTTTAGATATCTATTCTTCTTTTTTATATTTATACTAGGGTAATATAATTCCAAACCATCAAGTCCTACCTCTACTAGAATATTGATTATATTTACAACTGTATCATCAGTGTGTGATATTAAATGTGGATGAGCAAGGGAGATTACTGCTCCATTTGATTTTAGCCTCTCTACTACTTCTACCATATCTACACCTATCTTTGGAATATATGCTACTTTCCCATCACCTAAATATCTATCAAATACTTCATTCATAGTAAAAGCATACCCTTTTTTTATAATAATCTTTGCTATATGGGGTCTCCCTATTACGTTTCCTCGAACTTCTTCTTTTACTTCGTCTATACTAATTTTTATTCCAACCTTTTCTAATTTTTGTAATATTTTTAGAGTTCTAGTATATCTTTTTTCACCTAATTTTTTTAACCAATTAGTAAACTCTTTATCTTCTAAATTTATAAAGTAACCTAATATATGAATATCTTTATTCTTATAATTTGCTGATATTTCTATACCATTTATAAAAGTAATTCCTAATTTAGTTGCTACTATATTTCCCTCTCTAAGTCCATCTATATTATCATGGTCAGTAATAGCCATTACCTCTACACCATTATCTTTAGCCCTTTCTACTAGTTCTGTAGGTGTCATTGTCCCATCTGAAAATGTAGAGTGCATATGTAAATCTATCATTCTTCTCCTCCTAAAAATAAAAATACTGAGTAGCATAAACCACTCAGTATTTTTAATAACTCAATTATATTTTTACAGAATTCCGGATTTTTTCTATAGCTTTTTCAATTGTTTTTTCTTTAGCTTTTTCGTCTATTTTTTTCTTTTCATCTTCAACTTTCTTTTTATCCTCTTCTAAATTTATATGTTCATTAAAAATTTTATTTAATAATTTATCTTCCTTATACTTACTAAGTTTTTTAAAATCATTACGGAGGCCTAGATGTAAACTATAGGTCATAGCAAGAAGCATTACTGTAAATGGTAATCCAGAAAGTATTACACCAGTCTGTAAAGCACTCAATGCCTGAGTTCCACCTGCTACTAGAAGTGCTACTGCTATTGCACCCTCCATTACAGCCCAAAATATTCTTTGTGGAACTGGTGAATCAATCTTACCACCAGAAGTTAAGTTATCTACTACTAATGATCCTGAATCTGATGAAGTAACAAAGAATGAGATAACTAAGAATGTTCCCATAACAGAAAGGATCACTTTTAATGTCGATGATATATCTAAGTTATGAATCATTGCAAACAATGCTGTTGCTAAATTGTCATTAACTGCTTGAAGTAATGCTCCACCATCAATACTATTTTGAAATAATGCTGTTCCACCAAATACTGATAGCCAAACAAAACTTAGTAATGTTGGAACGATCAATATAGCTAATATAAACTCTCTAACTGTTCTTCCCTTTGATATTCTAGCAATAAACATTCCTACAAACGGTGACCAAGAGATCCACCATGCCCAGTAGAAAATAGTCCATGAACCTTGCCATTTATTACCATTCTCTGTGAAGAAACTAATTGAAATTAAATTATTTAAATAAAATCCTACTCCATTATTAAATGCCCTTACCATATAAAGTGTTGGTCCTAAAACTAAGATCATTATTAAAAATACAGCTGCTACTTTCATATTAAGTTCTGAAAGTATTCTAACTCCTTTCCCTATTCCAGAAACAACTGATAAAGTCGCTATAAACGTAATTACAACTATAATAATAACTTGCACTTGTGGTGTTTGTGGAACTCCAAATAAATAGTTTAATCCTGCATTTATTTGCTGTGAACCAAATCCTAGTGAAGTTGCTAATCCAAAAAGACATGATATAACTGCTATTATATCGATAACATCTCCTATCCATCCAAAAACTTTATCTTTAAAAATCGGATAAAATACAGATCTCAATGAAAGAGGTAATCCTCTATTATATGTAAAAAATGCAAGTGATAAAGCAACTAAAGCATATATTCCCCATGGATGAAATCCCCAGTGATAAAATGTTACACCTAAAACTTCTCCTACAGAATTTCCATCAGTTAGAGGCATATTTTCTGTAGCATGATAGAGAGGCTCTCCTACACTCCAAAACATTAGCCCGATTCCCATTCCAGCACTTATTAGCATAGAATACCAACCAAAGTTAGTATATTCAGGCTTTGCCTTTGGTCCTCCTAACCTTACTTCTCCTAATTTACTAAACATAAGATAAATTGGGAAAATCAAAAATATATTTGCACTTATTATAAAAAACCAATTCCAGTTATCAGTTATATTGTCTTTTACACTACTTAAAAAAGTGTTAACACCTATAGGGTCTCGTAGAGTCATTCCTATAAATATAAGAACTAATAGTCCAGAAATAATAGATACTTGTGGATGAAAATCAAATCCCCATTTATTTATATTTCTAGAATGCATTAATTTTGTTTTACCTTTTAGTTTATCTGTTTCAAATTTTGCTTTTTTTAATCT
This sequence comes from Psychrilyobacter sp., assembly GCA_023145315.1. Taxonomy (GTDB): domain Bacteria; phylum Fusobacteriota; class Fusobacteriia; order Fusobacteriales; family Fusobacteriaceae; genus Psychrilyobacter. Next base: position 2,968 of record JAGLEA010000224.1, on the reverse strand, counting down.
TGGTTTCGCTTTTTTAGCTTTTTGAGTCTTACTTTTATTTTCATTTTTCATTTTATCCTCCTAATAACTAACTGTATACAAAATACCTATATACCTCTTTAAGTATACCACAAATACTAGTAAAATATGGAATTAAAAAAAGAAAAGAACCCTTTCGGGTTCTTAAAATATTGTTACCCATTACAGATATTCAATATTAGTTCTTTTTTGACTCTTCAAACTTAGCCCAGATTCCAGCTTTAGTTAATAAAGATTTAACAGTTCTTGTAGGTTGAGCTCCGTTTCCTAATAATCTTAAGATTTCTTCCTCTTTTAATACTACTTTAGAATCTTCTAAAGGATAGTAGTTACCTAAGTAAGCTACTGGCTTTCCATCTCTTTTTTGTAATGCTTCCATTGCTACTACTCTGTAAACTGGTTTTTTCTTGCTTCCTAATCTTGTTAATCTGATCTTTAACATAATAATCTCCTTTTCTCTTTTAATTTATTAATAATTTATTATAATTAGTTAGTTAAAATGGTAGTTTAAACCCTTTACCCATTTTAGGCATTCCAGGTATTCCCTTACCACCGCTAAACATCTTCATCATCCCTTTCATTTGTTCAAATTGTTTTAATAACTTATTGACTTCATGAACTTGAGTTGCTGATCCTCTAGCTATTCTTTTCTTTCTACTAGCATTTAATATCTTAGGTTTTCGCCTTTCTTCTACTGTCATAGATTGAATAATCGCTTCTGTTTTCTTCATCTCTTTTTCAGCAGGAGCTAAGTCTCCTAGATCTCCTACACCTGGCAACATCTTTAAAATATTACCTATAGGACCCATTTTTTTGATACTTTGCAATTGTTTTAAAAAATCTTCTAAATCAAATTCTTGTTTTCTAAATTTTTCTTCTAGTCGTTTTGCCTCGTCTTCATCGATATGCTCTTGAGCTTTTTCTACCAGTGATACGACATCTCCCATTCCCAAAATTCTAGAAACTAATCTTTCTGGATGAAATAACTCAATATCATCTAATTTCTCTCCTACACCAACAAATTTAATTGGCTTCCCGACTACTGCTTTGATTGATAATGCTGATCCACCTCTAGTGTCACCATCTAGTTTAGTAAGTACTACACCATCTATATTTAAAGTTTCATTGAAACTGCTTGCTAAATTAACTGCGTCTTGACCAATCATAGCGTCTACTACTAATAGTATTTCTTGTGGTCTAACTTTTTTTCTTATTTGCTTTAATTCATCCATAAGATTTTCATCTATATGAAGTCTACCAGCTGTATCTAAAATAATGTAAGTGGCTTCTTCGGTTCTAGCTTTCTTTACTCCTGTCACACATATCTCCACAGCATCTTTACTACCCTCTTCATAATATACAGGAACTCCTATTTGATCTCCTAGTACTTGAAGTTGTTTCATTGCTGCCGGTCTATATATATCAGCTCCTACTAAAAATGGTTTCTCTCCATTTTTTTTTAAATATTTAGCTAATTTTGCTGCAAAGGTAGTTTTACCTGCTCCTTGTAATCCTGCTAACATTATTATTGTAGGTCCTCTATGTGCTTTTGTAAGTCTAGCATTTGTTCCACCTAATAATTCTACTAATTCATCATTTACGATTTTTATAAACTGTTGTCCTGGATTAATACCAGTAAGAGTGTCTTCTCCTACAGCTTTTTCTTTTATCTTATTCACAAAATCTTTTACTACACGATAGTTAACGTCTGCTTCTAATAATGATAACCTTACCTCTTTTAGAGCTGCCTTTATATTATCTTCTGTTAATTTCCCGTGTCCTCTTACTTTTTTAAATATGCCTTGGAATCTACTCCCTAAACTATCTAACATAAAACACCTCTTATATATCGAAACTTGCTATTAAATTTTCTAACGCACTTTCACTATAATTTGCTTTTAACCTTTTTAATTCTTCGTGTATCTCTTTTTCTCTTTTTAGAAACCCAATATTCATCTCATAATCTTTTAAGATTTTAATCCCTCTTTTAATGTTATCATAGACAGCTTGTCTACTTATCATGTGAGATTTTGCAATCTCTGAAAGTGAATAGTCTTCTTCAAAGTGTTTCTCCATATAAGATCTTTGTTTGTCACTCAATAAATTTCCATAACAATCTAAAAGCATTGTAACCTCTAGAATTTCTTCTAATTTCATAATTTACCCCTGTATTATAATCTACTCTCAACTCTTTGTCAAGTGTTTTTTCTTTACACCTAAAACATTATATCAAATTTAATAGACTAACTCAAGAAAAACAAAAAAAGAATCCTAATCAGATTCCATTTTTAATATTTATTTAAACACTTTAGAATGAGTAATTTAATTCAAAATACGTCGACCATTTAGTCATATATGTACTTTCGTACCCATCTTTATGTCTATCACCAGTATCTACAAACCCAAAATAACCAGAAGCCTCTCCTTTTTCTCCTACTTCTAGTCCTAAACCATTATTCAACCTTATCCCTAACCCGACTTTTGTATAAAAAGCCTGTACTAAGACATTATCAAATTCTCTAGTCTCTTTAACTCCGTTTTCATGCTAAGTCTTTTTATAAGTTGCATCTTGCATTCCTAGAGATAATCCTCCCGATCCGTTTAAATAAAAAGATACATAATCTCCACTATATAAGTCATACTCTAGTGTTGGTCCTAACATTAATGTAATCATGCTATCTTGTTTTAATTCATACCCCTTTTTTTCTAACATTTTTTCACTTTCTGAACTCATAGTAGTATTAGTTATTCCAAATTCTGCTCCCCATCTAAACTTATTTGTCAGATTATAAAGTAACTTGTAATCAATGCCTAGAGAATCATTATATAGATTATTTCCTTCTGTATCTAATACTTTTTTATCATCAATACTTTCACTACCTTTTAAACCATAACTAATTCCGAATCTATTTGTAAAAGTTTCCTTAGCCACTGCAGAAGATTTAATTGC
>JAGLEA010000223.1 GCA_023145315.1 Psychrilyobacter sp. | reverse complement strand
AATCCTTTTTTAATTAAATTTATAAATAAATTTTTATGTGTTCCTTTTTTATCCCGAACTACTGGTGATAGTAGGAGCAATTTATCTCCTAATTCTCCTTTTTCGATGATAGTATCGGTTATCTCATCTACACTTTGCTTTTTTACTGGGGTACTACAAATAGGGCAATGTGCTATTCCAATATGAGCATACAGTAATCTCATATAGTCATATACCTCTGTCATAGTTCCGACGATAGAACGAGGGTTTTTATTAGTTGTTTTTTGCTCAATAGAAATAGCTGGTGCTAATCCTTCTATACTGTCTAGATCGGGTTTTGTCATCTGCCCTATAAATTGTCTAGCATAAGCTGATAAACTCTCGACATATCTTCGTTGTCCTTCTGAATAGATGGTATCAAAAGCTAATGACGATTTCCCACTACCACTGACACCTGTTATCACAACAAATTTATATTTTGGTATCTCTAGATTTAAATTTTTTAAATTATGCTCTCGTGCTCCCTTTATAATAATTTTATTTTGCACTTTTCACACTCCTAATTTTCCTAAATACTATATTTTAATTAACTATATTTTAATTCTATAATTTCTATCATATCACATTTAAGTGTACACTATTCTAAATAATATATTAAAAAAATAAAATTATAAATAATCATAAAAAAATGTATACTATAGGTAGAGATTATAGCAAATAGATTAATTTTAGATAGAAAAAGACAACTGTCCTATTATCTAGCTTAATATCTATTGTACTGTATATAATATAGAATAAAAATTATAAATATCGGAGGTAATTATGAAGAATATAGATAGAGTGATAATTATAGTGCTTGATAGTGCTGGTGTAGGAGAACTTCCTGATGCAGGCGAATATGGTGATTTAGGGTCTAATACCTTTGGCCACATTGCTAGCTCTACTGGTGGGCTCAACCTACCTAATATGGAACTACTAGGGTTAGGTAATCTAACAAATATAGAGGGTGTAGGAAGAACCACGTCTAATTGTGGTGGAAAATCTTTAGGAGCATATGGTAAAGCTCGTGAAGCTTCTAAAGGAAAGGATACTACTACAGGTCATTGGGAAATAGCTGGTATTATTAACGAAACACCTTTTCCTACTTATCCTAATGGTTTTCCAAGAAAAGTATTAGATGAGATAGAGAAAAGAACGGGAAGAAAAATACTTTGTAACATGCCATACTCTGGAACAAAAGTTCTAGATGATTATGGAGTAGAACAAAAGAAAAGTGGATCGTGGATACTATACACATCTGCAGATCCTGTACTACAATTAGCAGCTCATGAAGATGATATCCCGCTATCAGAGTTGTATAAAGCGTGTGAAATAGCATTAGAAATATGTAACGAAATGGCTCCAGTAGCTCGTGTAATTGCTAGACCATATTTAGGAGATGGGGTAGGAAACTATAAGAGAACTCCTAATAGACACGATTATTCGATAGCACCACCTAGAACTACTTTACTAGATATGATAAAAGAGAAAAATTTAGATGTAGTAGGGATAGGGAAAACAAGTGATATATTTGCAGGTGTAGGAATAACTGAAACAAAGGGAACCAATCTTGATAATATGGACGGAATCAATAAAACAATTACAGCGATAACAGAAGATACTAAGGGTCTTATATTTACAAACTTAGTTGATTTTGATATGAATTTTGGACATAGAAGAAACCCTGAAGGATACAAGGGTGCATTAGAAGAATTTGATAGAAAACTACCTGAAATAGTTGAAGTAATGAGGGAAGGAGATCTATTAATTTTAACAGCAGATCATGGATGTGATCCTACTTACGAGGGAACAGATCATACTAGGGAATATATTCCTATCCTTACATATGGACAAAATTTGAAAAAAGGAGTAGACTTAGGAGAAAGAGGAAGTTTTGCTGATATAGCATCTACAATCGAAGAGCTAATATTGGGTAGTGATAAACTTCCAGGAACAAGTTTTGCTAAGAAATTATTTAAATGTTGTGGGGATGGACATAATGAAAAACATGGTCATAGAAAAGGTCATAAGTGTAGATGTAAATAGATAATAATATAAATTAGGAGGAAGATGAATGAGTATACATATTGGTGCAAAAAAAGGAGACATTGCAGAAACGGTTTTACTACCCGGAGATCCACTTAGAGCAAAATGGATTGCTGATACTTTTTTAGAAGATGTAATTTGCTATAATGAAGTTCGTGGAATGTATGGTTATACTGGTACTTATAAAGGTAAGAAAGTTTCTGTACAGGGAACAGGAATGGGAGTTCCATCTATCTCAATTTATGTTAATGAATTAATTAAAGATTTCGGTGTTAAAAACTTAATTAGAGTAGGGTCTGCTGGATCGTATAGAGAAGATATAAAAGTTAGAGATATTGTTATTGCTATGTCTGCTTCTACAAATTCTGGGCTTAATAGAATTAGGTTTGACGGTGCTGACTACTCTCCTACTGCCGACTTTGATCTAATGATGAAAGCTGTCAAGGCTGCTGAAGCTAGAGATATCAAAGTAAAGGCTGGAAATGTATTTACTTCTGATGAATTTTATGGCGACAACTTTGATGATTATAAAAAATGGGCTTCTTATGGGGTATTGTGTGTAGAGATGGAAACTGCAGGTTTATATACAGTTGCAGCAAAATATGGAGTTAAAGCTCTTACTTTACTTACTATTTCTGATCACCTTGTTACTGGGGAAGAAACTACATCTGCTGAAAGACAAACGACTTTTAGTGAAATGATAGAAATAGCTTTAGATACCCTATAATAAGTTTTATAAAAGAGGTGAAAAATGTTAACAGAAAAAGAAGTTTTAGATCTTATAGATGAAGCTATTGAAGCTCAAAAAGGAGCTTATGCAAAATTTTCAAACTTTAAAGTAGGAGCAACTCTTATAGATGATAGAGGGAATCACTATTCTGGATCTAATGTGGAGAATTCATCTTATGGTTTATCTATGTGTGGGGAAAGAAATGCTATCTTTCATGCTGTATCTCAAGGTATGAAAAAGATACAAGTTATTGCAGTTGTAGGAGATACAGAAGGGCCTATATCACCGTGTGGAGCTTGTAGACAAGTTATAAATGAGTTTGCAACAGAAAAAACTATAGTTATCATGGCAAATTCAAAAAAAGAATATAAAGTAGTTAAGTTTATAGATATTTTTCCATATGGATTTAAATTATAGAAAAT
>JAGLEA010000222.1 GCA_023145315.1 Psychrilyobacter sp. | reverse complement strand
CTATAGTTAGCTCTTGTTTCATTTCCTCCTACAGAATTAATATTTACTTTTAAATCTTCAATTCCTAGTTTTTCCATCAATCTATATCCCATAGATATTACTTCTGCATCTGCCATAGGAGATCCATTCCCTAGTATTTCTACACCTATTTGATAGAACTCTCTATATCTTCCAGCTTGTGGTCGCTCATATCGAAACATATTATTTATATAGTAATATTTTGTTAGATCTTCCCTACCATAAGTTTTGTTTTCTAAATATGATCTTACTACAGGTGCTGTCCCCTCAGGTCGGAGCGTTATGCTTCTATCCCCACGATCAGAAAATGTATACATCTCCTTATCAACTATGTCTGTTCCCTCTCCTATCCCTCTTTTAAATAAGTCAGTAGACTCAAATGTAGGAGTTATGATTCGTCCAAATCCATAGTTTTCTAGGAGTTCTTTTGCCTTATCTTCAATAAAGTTAAATTTTTTAGCTTCACCATCATAGATATCTCGTGTTCCTCTCATTGCTTTTATTAATTTCATCTTTCACCTCTTATAGTCTATAAAAAATTAAAATACTTTCCAACCTTTTAGTCGCTTATCTATTACCTCTCCTAATCCTATAAACTTATTTTTTTCATATATTTTATACCTGTCATTGGGTTTGTCACATACAATTGTATTTCCATTAATATAGAGTTTTATATCTTTTTCTTTTTTTAGTTCTACTTTTTCAAAAGGGAAACTTTCTTCTACACTTTTTACAAATGAAAAGTCTTCTTCTAATCCCATCTTTTCCATATCTTCTATTGTAAATCCATCTTCTACTTTATACTCTCCTACCTCTGTTCTTCGTAGTCCTGTCATATGAGCAAATGTTTTTAGTTCCTCTCCTATATCAAAGATTAATGATCTTATGTAAGTTCCCTTTGATACTTCACAATATAGTTTTCCACATTGAGTCTCTTCATCAAATTCTAATAATTCCAATTTAGATATTGTTACTTCTCTACTTTTTCGTTCTATAACTACACCTTCACGGGCTAACTCATATAGTCTTTTTCCATTTACTTTAAGAGCTGAATACATAGGAGGAACTTGTTTTATTTCCCCACGGAATTGGCCTAATATTTGTTCAACATCTATCTTACTTACTCTTATTTCACTCTTTTCTATTATTTCACCCTCTGTATCATAAGTATCCGTTTTACTTCCTAATATAAAGTCTGCTATATATGTTTTTTTCGTAGCTTCTATTACATTTGCTAACTTTGTTGCTCTACCTAAGCATATTACTAATACACCAGTTGCTAATGGATCTAGAGTTCCTGTGTGACCTATTTTTTTCATATTTAATATTTTTTTTAACTTTCTAATAACATCAAAAGATGTAAACCCTATTGGTTTATCTACATTGATTAGTCCATTCATATCTTCACCATCACTTTTTTTAAGATTATATATTTAAAATATTATACCATATTCTTATAGATTAATATTACTTAATACTATTTATTTAGTTTTTCCAAATAACTCTCTACATCATATTTAACTTCCTTCAATCTGCTCTCACCCATTTCAGAATCTATCCTAACTATTCCTAAATTTTTAGCAAAATAAATATAATATTCATAACCATCTTTTCTATATCTTAATTTTATAGCTTTTACTTCCTTTCCTATTAGTTTTATCTTCTCATCTACAGATATTATCTTGTATGTTGAATCATCTGGATTTATCCATGAAACACCTTTCTTGATTGGTGCTCTCAATAAAATTAAATCTAAATTTGATTTTTTATCTATATAGTTTCCTTCTACTTTTTTATTTTCACCATCTCTATATACTAATTTATATGATTTTTTAGCAACTTGATACACAGATACTCCTACTGTACCAGTATCAAAACTCTTTTTTTGATAGAATTCTCCACTAATCTTATCAATAACTTCTACCGTCCCAGCACCTTCAAATCCACCTTCAAATATTTTCACCATTGGTTTGTTTGGCATATAGTCTCGAACTTCTACTTCTTCTACATTGTTTCTTGAATTTAATACATTAAAAACAAGAAAAACTACTCCTAATAAAATTATTATTCTTATCACTTTTTTATTTAACTTTTTCTTCATCTTCCACCTCACTAATTTTCTATATAATTATAATTTATAGTTATCCTATTATACTATAACTATTGATTATTTTTAAGCAAAAAAAATAGTAGAGATTTCTCTCTACTACTAATATTTATAATTTTGCTAATCCTTGCTCTAAATCAGCTATAATATCACTTGCATCTTCTAATCCAACTGAAATTCTTACTAATCCTTCTGTAATTCCTGCAGCTGCTCTCTCCTCTATTGTATATGGTGAGTGAGTCATAGAAGCTGGATGTTGAATCAATGTTTCTGTATCTCCTAAACTTACTGCTAAAGTACATAGATCTAGGCTATTTAATAATTTCTTTCCACCTTCTAATCCACCTTTCACATCAAATGCTATGATTCCACCGAATCCATCCATTTGTTCCTTTGCAATCTCATGACCTTCGTGAGAAACTAATCCAGGATAGTAAACTTTTTCTACATTTTCATTAGAGTCTAAAAATTTAGCCACTTCATAAGCATTACTACAATGCTTTGCCATTCTTAATTCAAGTGTTTTCATACCTCTAGTTAAAAGGAATGCATCGTTTGGACTAAGTACAGATCCAGTCATATCTTTTACACCGATTAATCTTATTTGAGTTACAGTTTCTAAATCTCCTACTACAAATCCTGCTACTACATCTCCGTGTCCATTTAGATATTTTGTTGCTGAATGAACTACTAAGTCTGCCCCTAACTCTAATGGTCTTTGTAAATATGGTGTTGCAAATGTATTATCTACTACAACTCTTACTCCTTCAGTTTTATGAGCAATCTCACAAACACTCTTTATATCTACAATTTTTAGATTTGGATTTGCTGGTGTCTCTAAATAAACAATCTTTGTATTAGACTTCATTGTCTTTTCTAAAGTTTTTAAATCAGATGTATCTATAAATTCTACTTCTATTCCAAATTTTGTTAATCCATGACTTAAATATGCATATGTACAACCGTATAATGTTTTATCTGCAATTACATGATCACCAGATTTAAGTAGTGTCCACATTGTAGAAGAGATTGCTCCCATCCCTGATGCAGTAGCTAGTGCAGCTTCTCCACCTTCTAATAGTGCTAATTTTCCTTCTACTACAGATGAACTTGGATTCCCTAATCTAGAGTAGATATATCCACCTTCTTCTAATTTAAATCTTCTTCCACCTTGTTCTGCTGTATCAAATACAAATGTTGAACTTTGATATATTGGCGTAGTTAGAGTTCCAAATGGATTTTTTTCTGCTCCTCCATGTATTGCTTGTGTTCCAAAGCCTTTCCCTTTCATTTCCTTCATTGTTACTCCCCCTTTTTAACTTTATTTTCCTACTACTTTATACTATATATTTCTATATTATGCAACTTTTTAAAACTTTTTGTTTTATTTAAAAGCAATTCGATAAAAATGAAATCAAAATAAAAGAACCTAAAAA